>CAZHLQ010000470.1:0-3451 GCA_964533235.1 uncultured Gudongella sp.
CCTAGGAGGCCTTGATACCTTCTATTATATCTCTTCATATCTATTCAATGAGCTGAGTGATATGAAGGAACCTCCAGAGATGCTTAAAAAGCTTATGGATACTAAAGAGCTTGGAGTTAAATCCAAAAAGGGCTTCTACGACTATTCCGATGGAAGGGATGAAGAAGCCATAAAGAATAGAGATAAAATGCTGTTCAGCATGCTCAAGTATATCCATATGAAAAAGTAGGAACGGATTCAAGAGTAAGCTGACAGGAACTGCAAACTACGCCTATAGATGTACTCCTTAAGCTTATTTAGCAGATCTATTCTTAGCATGTGCAGTAAGCTGATATCATTTTTTAAGATATCAGCTTTTTGTTTTGATTTTAATAATATATTTGCTATAATTTTTCCAAGAGGAGTTGATTTTATGGCTTATATAGTTACCTCAGACGGGATCAAGCTGGAATACAGCAGAGGAGGAGAGGGACTTCCAATAATCCTTATCCACGGATTTGGAGGAGAAGGCTCATCCTTCAGAGTTTTAGATAAAATACTATCTAAAAGCTACACTACTATAGAGGTAGACCTACGAGGACATGGAAGATCAGACACCAGCCCTGACATAACCATTGATATTTTTGCTAGAGACATAAAGGAGCTTATTGACAAGCTAGAGCTGAGGAACCCAATTCTTGTTGGTTGGTCAATGGGTGGCTCAGTAGTAATGGAATATATTAAGCAGTTTGGTGAGATCAATATAGGCGGTTTGATTCTTATAGAGACATCACCCATGGTTCTGGATGAGGAAGGGTGGAGAGGAACTCTGTTAAAGGGCAATTATTCCGAAGAACAATTTGTAAAGGATATTAGAATTATGGAGCTTGATTGGATGAGCTTTGCGGAAACCTTTGTAAGAGATATGTCTCCCAAATTAGACGAAAAATCATTAAGACTTGCGATAGAAAGGGTCTCAGGTAACAGACCTGAGGTTATGAGTTCCGTATGGAAATCGTTGATGAGCAAGGACTATAGATCGATCCTTCCCTCAATAGAGCTCCCTGCACTCGTTATCAACGGATCACAAAGCACCTTCTATGATCCAAAATCTGGCAAGGATACAGCTGAAATGCTCCCTAATGGCGAATTCAAGCTTATCCATAATGCAGGGCACCTTGTGGTTATGGAAAAGCCAGTTGAATTAAGCAGACTGGTAAAGGAATTCATAGAAAATCAAATCAAAAGTACATAAAGCAGCCCGCAGGGGCTGCTTTCTTAAAGAAACGGCATATATCTATCTATCTTATCCTTGTGCCTTCCTTCTAAGATCTCGCTAAGTATCATTAGACCCTTCACTATAGTATCTGGATCCTCAGCACTAAAGCTAAGCCTTATGAATTTGTCCTTATCAAGTTGCTCCGTGAAAAATACATTTCCTGGTACAATAGCAAGCTTTCTTCTGCTGCACTCCTCATAAAGCTCTATCGAGTCCCAGCCATCAGGGATCTTGATCCAAAGGCTCAAGCCTCCCTCAGGCCTTGAATATTCTATCCCAAGGTCTCGCATATCATCTAATCCCTTAGACATAAGGAGATATTTCTCCCTATAAACCTCCTTAATGTTTTTAATATATTCTACCCACAAGCCCTTCCTTAAATAAAGGTCAAATGCTCTTTGAAGATACCCCGATGAAGAAATATCCGTTGAGTGCTTTGCCTTTATTATCTGCCTGAACAAAGTGGGCGGCAGCGTAATAAAGCCAATTCTCACGCCAGGCATGAATATTTTGGAAAAACTTTTAACGAAAACAACCCTATCTCCATCATCAATAGATTTCATTGGTTCTTTCTTTTCAACGTTAAAGCTAAGATCAGTAAGAAAATCATCCTCGATAATAAAGAAATCATACTCTTTCGCAAGCTTCAAGACAGCTTCCTTTCTGGATCTACTGTAGCTAACGGTAGTAGGGCTTTGATAATTTGGCATCAGATATATGAATTTTGGTTTGTATCTTCTGACGTTTTGCTTTAGGATCTCAATATCTATGCCATCCGTATCAAGTGGGATTCCGATTATTTTAGCCCCCCTGGACTTAAATGCTGCATATGCTCCGGGATAGGTTGGATTTTCAACGAGAATGACATCTCCAGTTTCTACAAGTGATTTTGATATTATATCAAGGCCTTGCTGTCCTCCTGAGGTTATAAGTATCTGCTCCCTTGAGACCTTTATTGAATAGTTATCCTCCAGGAATTTTGATATGGATTCCCTCAGTGGGCCATATCCCGTTATCTCGGGATATAAAAATGCTTCTCCCTTATCTCTGTCAAGAACCTCCACTAAGGACTGCTTGAATTCCTCAATAGGAAAAAGGTCAGGAGTGGGAGATACGCTAGCAAAGTCGATGCTGTCCTTGAGCAGAGGGAATATGCCAGAGAGCATAAGCTCCATATCCCCATCCTCCATGGATGTAATATCACGATTTTGGCTTTGCTTTCTAATGAAGGTACCGCTACCCTTTATTGTATATATATAGCCATTTCTTTCAAGCTCCTTGTAGGCAGTTACAACTGTAACGTTGTTGACCCCAAGGCTATTGGCAAGGGCTCTTATCGATGGAAGCCTATCCTCCTCCAAGGTGCCTTCCTCGATCATAGATGATATCGATTCATAAAGCTGTTGGTACATTGGCTTTGAAATGCTTTTGTCCAGCTTGACGGAGCTTAGCATGGTTTCAACTCCTTGATCTATATTGTATGGATACACTTATTATACCATATCCCAGCCAATACCCATACAAAGTATAAAGATTTACTAAATTGGTTTTTTTGCCTGGATATAAAAGGAAGCAATATAATCCTCAGGATTTATTCCTGGTGCCCAGTCCTTAACTATATCCTTGCTGTCCTTTTTAGCTCTCAGCCTTACTCCCTCAAAGCCTGCATTTTTTATAAGCTTTCCAAGCTCCTTATAATGTATCGCCCCCCCAATGCAAGCTGATACCAATGACAAATCATTCTTGATATCCTCCGGAAGCTCACAGGTAGCTGCAACATCCGAAATAGCGAGTCTCCCTCCAGGTTTAAGTACTCTATAGGCATCCTTAAAGACCTGTGCCTTATCCAGAGATAGATTCAATACACAATTGGAGATTATAACGTCCACAGAGGAATCTGCAACTGGAAGATGCTCAATTTCGCCCAGTCTGAATTCAACATTTTTATAGCCCTCCTCATCAGCATAGCTTCGAGCAAGCGTGATCATGTCAGGAGTCATGTCAACTCCGATTACAAGACCCTCAGACCCTACAAACTTGCTTGCGAGGAAGCAGTCAAAGCCCCCGCCGCTTCCTAAGTCGAGAACGGTCTCTCCCTTCTGTATCATGGCTATTTCAAAAGGATTTCCACACCCTAAGCCCATATTGGATCCTGATGGTACCTTGTCCAGTTCATCCTCAGAGTAACCAAGT
>CAZHLQ010000471.1:0-13100 GCA_964533235.1 uncultured Gudongella sp.
AGCTTAGCTTTAGGCCTTTCTCTTGCAGATAGACCATATTGTAATGAGGGCCCTGCTTTGGTATAATACCTGTATAATGATCGAAGGGGTGTTATCATGACTGAAAAGATCCATATGGAGGATATAGAGAACGGGAGTATAAAGATTTCCAATGAAGTACTGGCTGCTATCGCAGGGATGGCATCAAGTCAGGTGGAAGGCGTCGTAGGCATGAGTGGTAATCTTGCTGGGGGAATCACTGAGCTGTTAGGCAAAAAGAACCCTACAAAAGGAATCAAGGTCGAGGTGAAGGAGAATGTGGTTTTCCTTGAGCTGCTCCTTATGCTTTGCTTTGGCTCAAAATTAAATGAGGTTGGCCTTGAGGTACAGAAAAAGGTAAAGGAAGCCATTGAGTCTATGACTGATCTTACTGTGAAGGAAGTAAATGTATTTGTCGAGGGAATAGGCAAAACCAAGGGAGAAAAGGAAGCTCAGGAGACTAAATAGTCTGTATGAGTATAGAACTTTGATAAAAGGATAGGAGCAGGATATGGGTAGAAAGCAAGCAAGAGAAGGAGCAATGCAGCTTTTGTTTCAGATCGAAAGCAATGGAGAATTCGAGGAAGATGTAGTTGGCGGATTTCTTGAGAATTTTCAGTTCGATGGGAATGAAGCTAAATTTATTGAAGAAGCAATACAAGGTGTTTTATCCAACAAGGAGTATATCGATTCGCTGATTTCAAGAAATCTTGAGGGCTGGTCGTTGGAACGGTTAGCAAAGGTAGACCTTTCGACGCTGAGATTGGCTGCATATGAGATCCTGTACAGGGATGATATCCCGGTAGAGGTCTCGATCAATGAGGCCATAGAGATAACTAAGAAATACAGCTCGGACGATTCCTACAAGTATGTCAATGGAGTCTTGGGAGGCCTTGTGAGAGGCCTTGAGAAAGATGAGTAGGTTATATTTAGGAATTGATACAAGCAATTACACTACCTCAATATCCATAGTAGATCAGAATGGGAATATCATCGAGGATCTGCGAAGGCTCCTGAAGGTAAAAGAAGGAGAAAGGGGTCTTAGGCAGCAGGAGGCCCTTTTTCAGCATTTAAAGAACCTTCCTGAGCTGTTTGAGGAGCTGAAGTGTGACACAAATGACATAAGGGCAGTTGGCGTCAGCACCAGACCACGACCAGAGGAAGGCTCCTATATGCCTGTATTTATGGCAGGTGAAGGCTTTGGAAGAGCTATAGCAAGGATGCTGCAAATTCCTATATTAAGGTTTAGTCACCAGGAGGGTCACGGAGCCTGTGCTTTAATGGGAAATGATAGGCTTGAAAAAGCTCTTCTCCTGCATGTATCCGGAGGCACTACGGAGCTGGTGGAGCTTATAGATGGAGCACATGGACTCGAGACGTCTATAATTGGCGGGACCCTGGATATTAGCTTGGGTCAGCTCATAGACAGGATAGGTGTAAGGCTTGGACTAAGCTTTCCCTGTGGTAAGGAGATGGACAGTCTTTCTAAAGTGGGCAAACTAATAAAGCTGGATATTAAATTCGATACTAAGGATGGCTGGTTGAATCTTTCGGGACTGGAGAATAAGTTCATCAACGAAATAGAGAAGGGTTCAAGACCGGAGGACATTTGCTTAACTTTATTTTTAACTGCAGCTAAGGTCTGTGAAGCTTTTTTCAACTATGGCCTTTCAAATGGAGTCTTTGAAAAGGCGATACTTGTAGGTGGAGTTGCTGAAAACAGTGTAATAAGGGCAAGTCTTAAAGATAAATTTTCAACGGAGTTTTTAAGCTTTGCTATGCCTGGACTATCCACAGATAATGCTGTGGGCATAGCATGGCTAACGGGCAGACTTCAGGAAGGAAAGGAATGATCATATGAGGCCGTTGATGGTCAGCGAGGTAAACGGTTACATAAAGAAGCTGTTTGCCGGTGACATTTTACTTACATATCTTCAAATAGAGGGGGAGATATCCAATTTCACCCATCATTACAGCGGGCACATGTACTTCAGTCTCAAGGACGACAAGAGCAGGATCAAGTGCGTAATGTTCAAGGGAGACAACGAAACCATAGACTTTAAACCTAAGGATGGGATGAGGGTCGTCATCTCGGGGCAGGTATCAGTCTATGAAAAGGACGGAAGCTATCAGGTCTATGCTCGCAGGATGCAAAAGCAAGGTCTTGGCGATCTTTACAGAGCCTTCGAGGAGCTTAAGAAAAAGCTTTCCGAGGAAGGTCTTTTCGATACTGAAAGAAAAAAGCCCCTTCCTGGAATTCCGAAGAAGATAGGTGTGGTCACTTCCTCAACTGGTGCAGCAATAAGAGATATTACAAGCATTCTGAAAAGAAGATATCCCGCAGTACACATGCTTCTCTATCCAGCATTAGTGCAGGGTGACGGAGCGCCCAAGGATATCATCAAAGCCCTCAAATATATTGATACAAGGGAGGATATAGATGTCATAATCGTTGGACGAGGCGGTGGCTCCTTTGAAGAACTTGGTGCCTTTAACGATGAAGCTTTGGCAAGATGCATTGCAGATATGAATACGCCTGTTATTTCTGCAGTAGGTCATGAGACGGACTTTACTATAGCAGATTTTGTTGCAGACGTACGCGCTGCAACACCATCCGCAGCAGCTGAGCTGGCAGTACCGGATAGGAGATCACTGCTGGATGAAATAGACTCCATTGGCAGGTCCGTACTCAGCGATATGAGTAGAAGGATATCGAAAGAGGATGACTGGCTGGAGGGACTTGCAAAACGACTCTCCTACTCAAGCCCGTACAGGTCTCTATCTGATAAACAGGTTGAGCTGGATGGCATATTCAGGCAGCTTGAGCACACCATGTTTAGAGGTTTCGCCGGACATAAGGAGAAGCTTGCACTATCAGAAGCCAGGCTGAAGCTCTCTGATCCAGGTCTGCCGCTTCAAAAAGGTTATGGAATAATAACTGATGTTCAAGGCAGGATAATTAGGAGCACTGATGATATAGATCCGATGGATATGATCGCTGTAAGACTTAGAGATGGAAATCTTAAAGCTAGAGTTGAAGAGGTTATCAAGGAGGCTAGGGATGAAAATTAAGGATATGAATTATGAGGAAGGCTACGAGAGGATACAGGAGCTTCTTGTGGAGCTTGAGAGTGGAGAACTGAAGCTACAGGACTCTGTCGACAGGTTTAAAGAGGCAATGGACATATATGAGCACCTAAGAGAGCTGCTGACCAAGGCAGAGGGAGAAGTAAAGCAGGTACTAGAAAGAGACGGAAGACTCCAGGAGGAGGATTTCGCGGGATTGGATCAGGAGGCAGCTGATGAGGCATATTGATGACAAAAATGAGTACTTGGCTCTGATTGATGAAAATCTGAGGAATGCAATAAAATCTAAAACTCCATTTGAGCAGGAACTATCAGCGGCTATGGAGTACAGTCTTTTTACAGGTGGGAAAAGACTCAGACCCCTTATGACCATAAAAGCCTATGAAATGTATGACGATTACATCCATAAGGCATTGCCCTATGCAATGGCTATAGAGATGATCCACACCTACTCTCTGATTCACGACGATCTTCCTGCAATGGATAATGATGACTTCAGAAGAGGAAAAATGACTAACCACAAGGTGTTTGGAGAAGCGATGGCGATACTTGCAGGGGACAGCCTCTTAAATCTTGCATTTGAGACCATGCTTTCTGCTGCCAAGGAAAGCTGCGATATTTCCTCGATCAAGGCTATGCAGGAGATAGCCAAGGCTTCAGGCTGTAAGGGGATGATCGGTGGTCAGGCAATAGATCTGAGGTCAGATATAGGTTCTATGGATGAGGAGAGTCTCTTATATATGTATAAGGGGAAGACTGCAGCACTGATACAGGCGAGCATCCTCAGCGGTGCGATCATTGGTGGAGCAAGCACGGAGCATATCGAAAAACTAAGGGACTTTGGACTGAGGCTGGGCTTGGCTTATCAGATCCAGGACGATCTGTTGGACGACGAGAAGGATGAAAGCATAAAGAAATGTACCTATCTATCCTACTACTCCAAAGAGGAGGCGGAAAAAAAGGTCAAGGACCTTAGCGACAGGGCTGTTTCTATATTGGATAGCTTGGAAGACATTGACACCTTATTTTTTAAGGAACTCACCCTTGAATTGGTTGGCAGACAGGTCTGAAACATTGCAAAATGGGTAAAATTGTGATATAATCAGCGTAGCAATAAGTGGTACAGTATTCTAGTCAGTACAACTATTCTTGAAGGCGGGGCTAAAAATCCGTCAAAGGGCATATCGATGAAGTTCTTTATGCTTGGCTTGCGACGCCCAGTCGTGGGCTTTCATAAGGAGTAAGAAGGATGGGGCGATCTGCAATGGCATGCAGGCGTGGACCCTGCCTTCGTGGAGACATGGTATAGTGATAAATAGTACTATATCGTGATAAACCTGCAAGACACAAAATATCTAATAAAATGTGCAGAGTAGCCTGCCTTGAGTGGAGTAGCGCGGATGATAAGTTCAATTTGACCAGACGGGGGCCCAGTTCTGATCAGATTCTGTTATCGAAACCTAATCTGCAAAAGAGGCTAGGGAATAGACTGGCTGTTGAGGAAAACTCCTAGACTGTTCAAGCTATGAAGTAACAAGAGGATTACAGTGCGGACTAAGTGGCAATCCAGTTCTGTCTTTGGCAACAGGACAGATGGAGGACTAAGGGGAAACCGCTGCACCGGCGACGGGCAGTTCCTTCGTGGGAAATCCTACTGGACCTGAAGCCGTAAGATTTACTCGGGTTACTACCACTAGGTAAGGCTGATAGCTTCGCTATCAGCTTTTTCATATAGAAGGCTATTTGATTGATACATAAGTTAAGGGCTAATCTTGGATGCCCTGTGTTGGGAGCTGGAGGGAAGAAATGGCAAAGAAGGACGAGGAAGGGTTTTACCGGAAGTATAACATGAAGTGGGTGCTTGTCATCACACTCTGGACCTTTATTATATCTGTCAGCTTATCAATATTTGCTGAGGGCTTGGTCCAGAACCTGGATGTGATCCTGGGTTTTCTGATACTGCTTTTTTTTATTTTCATAGGGATTTTATTTGACATAATCGGTATATCAGTTACGACCGCTGACGAGAGGCCTTTCCACGCGATGGCGTCCAATAAGATCGGTGAAGCTAGAACTGCCATTAAGCTTGTGCGAAATTCCAGTCAGGTAAGCAACTTCTGCAACGACGTTATAGGAGATATAAGCGGTATCATTTCAGGAGCTGTTGCTACCAGCATAATCTACAAGCTTATTACAAGGCTGGGACTGCTGGATGGAACTCTTCTCACAATACTCTTAACTGCAATTACTGCTTCACTTACAGTTGGAGGCAAGGGGATAGGAAAATCCGTAGCAGCATATCACTACGAGGAAGTTATATACAGCGTATCCAGGTTCATCGGATTCTTTGAAAGACTTACTGGACTTGAATTTATGCCGCCAAAAAAGAAAATCGCCAAGGAAAAAGTCAAGAAGGACAGGGAGAACTGATATGGCAAAGAAAAGAGCTGATATTATACTTCATGAAAAAGGCCTTGTTGAATCAAGGGAAAAGGGAAAAAGGGTCATCATGGAGGGCTCGGTTTACGTTGGAGAAAAGCGAGTCGATAAGCCAGGTGAGTACCTGGATGAGACTGTTGATATACATATAAGGTCTAATCCACTTCCTTACGTGAGCAGAGGAGGCTTAAAGCTTGAAAAGGCTATGGCAGAGTTTGGCATAGACCTGGAGGGATCCGTCTGTATGGATATGGGTGCCTCAACCGGCGGCTTTACTGATTGCATGCTCCAATCCGGTGCAAAGAAGGTTTACGCAGTTGACGTGGGCTATGGACAATTGGACTGGAGGCTGAGGAACGATCCTCGGGTGGTTGTAATGGAGAGGACCAATATCAGGTATATGGAGAATGACTCCATAGAGGACAGACTTGATTTCATCTCGATCGACGTTAGCTTTATAAGCTTAAAGCACATCCTGCCTGTTGCGTCTGCGTTCCTAAAGGAGAACGGGAAAATAGCTGCTCTGGTCAAGCCTCAATTCGAGGCAGGAAGGGATAAGGTAGGGAAGAAGGGCATCGTGAGGGACAGAGCTGTCCACAAGGAAGTTATCCAGGCTGTCATCGGTTATGGAAAGCAGAGCGGGTTATACCCTGAAGGGCTGACCTTCTCACCAATAACCGGGACTACTGGAAATATTGAATTTTTAATGTGTCTTTCTAAGAACAACATGGAATTGACTGAGTTAG
Organism: uncultured Gudongella sp.; assembly: GCA_964533235.1. GTDB lineage: Bacteria > Bacillota > Clostridia > Tissierellales > Tissierellaceae > Gudongella. The sequence goes on from CAZHLQ010000471.1 coordinate 6,291, forward strand.
AAATCGAAAAGGTATTGGATGAGGCCCACGATAATCTGGGATAATGGAGGGACGTCATGCTTAAGGAACTTCATATAAGCAATTTTGCAATAATCGACGATCTTACAATAGAGTTTGAAGCTGGCTTTAACCTCCTGACTGGGGAGACTGGCTCAGGTAAGTCAATTATCATTGAGGCATTGGAGCTTGTCCTTGGAGGAAGAGGAAGCCGTGAGATGATAAGAAGCGGGTGTGAAAGAGCAGTTGTAGAGGCTATGTTCGTGTTGGACGACAGAGCAAAGGGAATACTTGCAGCTCAAGGCTTTCCGGCTGACGATTGGCTGATCTTGACAAGGGAGCTTTCAGATAAGTATCCAAGTGTTTCAAGGATAAATGGCAGACCAGTGACTCTTTCGATGCTTTCTATGATAACCAATGGTCTTTTGGATGTATTCGGTCAGCATGAGCATCAATCTCTTCTTGATATATCAAACCATATACGAATACTTGACATGCTCATCGATCCCCCAGGGAGGGAGCTGTTAACAGAGCTTAATGAAGACTATGATAAGTACAGAGAGCTTCTCAAAAAGCGGGAGGAGATTACACTAACCTCTCAGGAGAGGGAACGGGAGCTTGACCTTTTGGAGTTCCAGATCAAGGAGATAGATGGTGTAAGCCTTACTGCTGAGGACGATGAGAAGCTTGAGCAGGAATTTAAGAGACTTTTCAATCTCAAGGATATTATTGCAGGGGCAAGCCAGGCGGAGAACACAATAAGGAGCAGGGAATACGGGCAGGAAGGAGCTATTGCACTATTGGACAAAGCAATTGCCTCACTTAAGGATGTTAAGAAATTTGATGAAAATATATTACAATTTAGCAATAGATTGGATTCCCTGAGATACGAGCTTGAGGAATTGGGAAGGGATATGTCTCACTATTGTGAGGCTCAGGAGATAGACGAAGAGATCTTGTTTTCTCTAAGGGAAAGGCTTGACAAGGTAAATTCACTTAAAAAGAAATATGGTAATTCGGTTGCGATAATCCGTGACTTTAAACTCAAGGCTGAGGACAGGAGAGAAAGGCTACTGAACCTGGATAGAGAGCTGTCTCAGCTTGAGGGAAAGATCCTGGCTCTTCAGAATCAGAGATTGGAAAAAGCAGTAAGATTAAGCAAGCTTAGAATGACTGCAGCAGAAAAGCTGGATCGCAGTATGGAAATGGAGCTCCATTCGTTAAGTATGGGTAATGTCCTATTTAAGACATCCTTTTCAGCCAGGGAAGATGTCGGAAGGAATGGTATAGACAATGTAGAGTTCCTGATTTCAACAAACCCGGGTGAAGAACTGAAGCCTCTTTCCAGGATAGTATCCGGTGGTGAGATGTCCAGAATAATGCTTGCCTTCAAGGGTATCATTGCAGAACGGGACGGTATCCCAGTACTAATTTTCGACGAGATAGACACCGGTATAAGCGGCAGGACTGCCCAGGTAGTTGGAGAAAAAATAAAGAGGATCGCAGGGAGTCATCAGGTTATATCGATTTCACATCTGCCACAGATTGCTGCACTTGCGGATACACATTTCGCGATCGTGAAGGACTCTGGAGACAAGGGTGCAATAACCCTTGTAACAAAGCTTTCCAGGGAAGAACGTGTTCAGGAGCTTGCTAGATTAATTAGTGGTGCAAGTACGACAGAGACCACGATAAAGCATGCAAGAGAGATGCTGGAGCTGTCAAACAAGGTCAATAATTGACCTGGATATGGTATAATATAAAGATAATCAATGGTCGGGAGGGTCAAAATGACTTACGAAGAAAAAACCATGAAGTGTGACAGAATATATGAGGGCAAAATTGTTAACCTTAGGATCGACACAGTAGAGCTGCCTGACAAAAAGTACTCCAAAAGGGAAATTGTAGAGCATCCAGGTGGAGTTGGCGTTGTAGCCTTTGATAAGGATGGCAGGGTTCTATTGGTCAAGCAGTACAGAAAAGCAACAGGCTCTGTACTACTGGAGCTTCCTGCCGGGAAGCTTGAGGTCAACGAGGAGCCAAAGGAAACTGCCCTGAGAGAGCTTAAGGAAGAAACCGGTTATTCTGCCGGGAAACTGGAATACCTTCTTGAATTTTATACATCACCGGGCTTCAGCACCGAAAAGGTATATCTTTTCCTCGGTGAGGACCTTACACCTGGAGAACAGGAGCTTGAGGCAGGAGAATTTATCGACCTTGAGTCCTACACCTTAGAGGAGCTCCATAGGATGATAAGCAGAGGAGAGATCATGGACAGCAAGACGATCATAGGAATACAGACGGCTGCAGAAATCGTTAGAAAAAGAGCTGAAAAATAGAGTTTGGAGATAGCCATGTTTGAACAGTGGATCAATGGATTTTTAGTCTATATATCTGATGAAAAGAACCTTAAGAGGAGCTCTGCTGAAGCCTATATAAGTGATATAAGAGCCTTTCAGGAGTATCTTCACAGTCTCAGGCTGAATGAGCCAGTAGAAGTGAATGATACCGAGGTCATAAGGTATATTCTCAGCCTTCAGAGGTCGAAGAAGAACTCATCTACTATATCCAGACACCTTTCCAGTATCAGGTGCTTTTTTCAGTATCTCAGAGATGAGGGTGTGGTAAAGACTGACCCAACAAAAAACCTAAAGCCTCCCAGGAAGGAACGAAGGTGCCCCTCAGTGTTGACTGAAGGACAGATGATGAACCTTATGGATATGCCTTCAGATAAAAGTGAAAAAGGGGCCAGGGACAAAGCGATTTTAGGATTGATGTATGGGACCGGCCTCAGGGTATCTGAAATAATTGGATTAAAGATAAAGGATGTTGATATAAAGGGTCGGTCAGTCAATACTAAGGATAGATTGGTGCCTGTTGAACAAGAGCTGCTGGAAAGCTTAAAGAGATACATAGAAGAGTATCGGAGGGACGAGGAATCTGGTTCACCTCTATTTACAAACTCCAGGGGAAACAATCTGACAAGACAAGGACTTTGGAAGATAGTAAAGAGCTATTCAAGAACGACTAATCCCCAGAGCATCAGAAACTCATTTGCGGTACATATGTTAAGCAATGGAGAACAGCCTGGGAGGGTTGGACAACTCCTGGGTCATTCAGACCCATCCTCCATACATGCTTTAACTGAGCTGGTTGACTCAGCTCAAAGAGATTCTGGAGGTAGAGCTTGACAATAGCAAGGAGGTAAATATGAGAGCAGTAGATATTATTGAAAAGAAAAAGCATGGCTTTGAGCTTACAAAGGAAGAAATATATCATATAATTCATGGCTATACAAAGGGTGAGATACCAGATTACCAGATGTCAGCCTTCTTAATGGCTGTATATTTTAAGGGAATGACTCCCTCTGAGATTTCTGATCTGACTATGAGCTTTGTAGAGTCCGGAGACCAGGTCGACCTGTCTGCGATAGATGGTGTTAAGGTAGACAAGCATTCAACAGGCGGAGTTGGTGACAAAATAAGCCTTATTGTAATACCTCTTGTTGCTCTTGCGGGAGTACCTGTTGCAAAGATGAGCGGAAGGGGTCTGGGACATACTGGAGGAACCATCGACAAGCTGGAATCCATTAAAGGATTCAGAACTGAGCTTTCTCCTGAGGAATTCATCAACAATGTAAACACCTATAAAATGGCGATAGTTGGTCAGACTGCAAACCTGACACCTGCAGACAAGAAAATATATGCCTTAAGGGATGTGACATCAACTGTTGACTCAATACCTCTTATTGCAAGCTCTATTATGAGCAAAAAAATAGCTTCAGGTGCAGAGGCGATAGTGCTTGACGTAAAGGTTGGCTCCGGTGCATTCATGAAGTCATTGGATGAGGCTAAGTCTCTTGCTGAAACAATGGTCGGTATTGGAAACAGCCTGGGAAGAAAGACTGTTGCTGTAATAACCAATATGGATCAGCCCCTTGGACATGAGGTAGGAAACAGCAATGAGGTTATTGAAGCGATAAATGTACTCTCAGGTAAAGGTGCAGAGGACGAGACTCAGGTTGCTCTCACTATAGCTGCCCACATGTGCGTTCTAGGTGGAGCATATGGCCGTTTTGATGAAGCGTTTAGCGCTCTCAATGAAACGATTGTCTCAGGTCGAGCTGTTGAAAAACTTAAGGAACTGATAAAAATTCAGAGTGGGGACCCAATGGTGGTTGATGATATATCACTTCTTCCTCACGCTGATACAAGCATAGAGATCAAAGCTGAAGCATCAGGCTATGTCAATGACATCGATGCAGAAGAAATAGGGGTTGCAGCGATGCTTCTTGGAGCAGGGAGAAGGACCAAGGAGGATTCTATAGACTTTGGGGCGGGGATATCCTTGAAGAGGAAGCTTGGCGACTGGGTCGAGGCTGGCGACGTGCTGTGTGTACTCCACACTAATCTGAGTGAAACCAGTGAGGCTGAAAAAAGGGCCTTTGCAGCGTATAGGATAGATGAAGGAAGGCCTGAAAAGGCACCATATATCTACACCGTTATCGTATAAGAATGAGAAAAGAGGAAACAGATGAGTTATTTGATAAGTCTACCAGGGCTTTTGACGGCGATAATATTCCATGAGATTGCACACGGGCTTACTGCTTATTGGCTGGGGGATCCAACTGCAAAGAATGCAGGCAGGCTGACTCTTAATCCGATCAAGCACATCGATCCTGTGGGATTTATGTTCATGCTCATTTTTAGATTTGGATGGGCGAAGGCAGTGCCTATAAATCCCATGTATTTCAAAAATAGAAAGCTTGATACGATCCTAGTGTCCCTCGCAGGTGTGACTGTAAACTTTATTATAGCCATAATAATAGGTGCAGTTCTGGTTTATGGGAATATTACCAATGAAACCGTTCTGGATATGCTTGGAATAGGTATGTGGTACAACATTATGCTTGGTGTTTTCAATCTGCTTCCGTTTCCACCTCTGGACGGATCAAAGGTGGTCGCAAGCCTTTTACCTGTAAAGCTGGAATACTTTTTTTACAAGTACGAAAGATATTTCTACATCGTACTTCTTGGACTTATCGCAACTGATATGGTCCAAAGGATATTAGGTCCACTTGTAAATTTCGCATATTCTTTGATTATAAGGATATTGGTTTAGGAGGCTTACATTGATATACCAGGTTAGCATGGAGGCTTTCGAAGGGCCGCTGGACCTTCTCTTAAGCCTGATAGACAAAAATGAGATAGATATCTACGACATACCTGTTCATGTAGTTACTGAGCAGTTCATTGCCCATATCCAGGTGTGGGAGGAGATGAATCTTGACGTAGCAAGCGACTTCATTCTCATGGCAGCAACACTACTGGAAATCAAATCCAAGATGCTGCTCCCAAAGGAATCAGTGATCGTAGACGGCGAAGAGGTAGAGTTAGACCCAAGAGAAGAGCTTGTTAAGAGGCTTTTAGAATACAAGCTTTTTAAGGATATAGCTGAAGACCTGAAGAAAAATGAAGCTATATTCAGTCGGATCTACTATAAACCCCAGGAGGACGTAAGCGACTTCAGGGATCCATTTGACGAGTTGAGCAGCATCGAGCTGAAAGACCTGGTATCTACTCTGAACACTATCCTGCAGCGTTTCCGATATGAAAACCCCTCTGACCAGATATTCGATCTGGAGCGAGAGGAGATAAGTATGGAGGAATGCGCTGAGGATATTCAGGACAGACTTAGCATAAACCGTGCACTCAAATTCAGTGAGCTTGCATCTGTTTGCAGGACAAAATCAAGGATCATAGCATATTTTCTGTCTCTCCTTGAAATGATGAGGATGAGGCTTGTATTTGTAAAGCAAGATTTAAAAAATTCGGATTTGATCATAGAAAAAAGGGGTTGAAGAAGCTATGGATGACAGAGAAGCAAAATCTATAATCGAAGGGCTGCTATTTACCTTCGGAGATCCCCTGGAATCAAAGGAAATGGCACGAGTGCTTGAGCTTCCCCACAAGGAAGTCATAAGACTGCTAAAGGAGATCAAGGACGAGCTTGACTTCGACAGGAGAGGGATCAGACTGGTAAAATTCAATGATTCTTATCAACTGGGAACAAGACCTGAGCACCATCAGTGGATAAAGTCCATAGTCCTTGAAAGAAACACTAAGGCACTTTCCAATGCAGCTCTTGAAACTTTATCGATCATTGCTTATAGACAGCCTGTAACAAAAGCAGTGATCGATCATATAAGAGGAGTAAAAAGCGACAGAAGCATAGAGACCCTGGCTATGAGACGTCTGGTCCGGGAGACCGGAAGGCTTGATAAACCTGGTAAGCCTATACTTTATGGCACAACTGATGAGTTTTTGAAGTATTTTGGGTTGGAATCAATAGATCAGCTGCCGCCGGTGGAGGGCTTGACTGATACTGAGTATAGAGAAGAATAGGGGGAGAGTTGCATGAGCACAGAAGGAATGAGGCTTCAAAAATACATGGCTCTTTGCGGCGTAGCTTCCCGCAGGGCTTCAGAGGAATTGATCAAGAACGGTCAGGTACAGGTGAATGGTAAGGTAGTTCTTGAAATGGGTACAGTTGTTGATCCTGACAAAGACAGAGTTTCAGTCGACGGGAAGACTGTAAGACCTGAAAAGAAAAAGGTATATATAATGCTGAACAAGCCTGTTGGAATAGTGACCAGCTTAAAGGATGAGAAGGGAAGGACCGTTGTGACTGACCTTATCGAAGGCGTGGACGAAAGGATATACCCTGTTGGCAGACTTGATTCCGACACCAGCGGACTTTTGCTTTTAACTAATGACGGCGAGCTGGCGTTCAAGCTTACGCACCCGAGTAAAA
>CAZHLQ010000472.1:0-1753 GCA_964533235.1 uncultured Gudongella sp.
CCCCACCACCTGCGCGGCTTCAAGGTCGTTGGAGGGCAAGGAGCGCTTGAACACGATCTCCACATCCTGCGGGTTGATCTTGGCCTTGCCCTTGACCGATAGGAAGTTTGTAAAAATCAAAAGGCGCTCATACAGCGCCTCCTTGAACCAGCGTTCCTTTACCATGACCAGCTGCTCCAGCCCAAAGAGTTTGTATTTCATCGCCACGCCTGAGGCGTTAGAAGCAAAGTTTTCATCCGTCAGGTCGGGGATCATCGAGAACTTGTGGATGTCGTCTTTGAGCGTCTTGCGCAGAATATCGGCCGCATCACCGTTGGACGGCTTGGCGAGATATGAAGCCAGAGCGTCCTTATCGGGCAGGTACAGCAGCTTATCCTGCCTTAGCGCCTGACCCGCTGTCCGCCCCCTTCTGATAACATTGCCGTCACCATCGAGCGTGTCAGGTTCGTTCTCAATCCGTGCGCCGGTGATGACCAAAAGCGCCTGAACCAACTGCTCATTATCGTTCAGCCGGTCGGACTGGAGCTTGTCATAGGCGTTAATCAGCGTCAGGACAGCCTCAAAGTCACCCGTTTCATCGTCATTGTTGAAATACTCTACTATCGGGACGCGCCCGAAATAGTGCGGTGTTTCCGTGACCAGAGTAGCGTCAAGCGCCTCGGTAAGCGTCGGGCCGTGATAGACGGTTTCGGCCGCGTCGGTGTAGACGATCACGTCATAGCCTGCAGGTTTGCCAGATACGTCATAAGTCTGATAGTACCTGACGCCCAGCATCGCTTTGTTTTCCACAGTGTTGTCATACACCACAAAAGCGCTGCGGGGGTCGAGCGTGGATGTCCTGACCTGTGAACTTTCATCAGCGTAAACCAGCTCTACCGCTTTGCCGTACAGGCTGGCGTCTTTAGCAAGCTCACTATCTATGCTGTCCACGCGGGCCGATTTATAGGCGTCCAGCAGGTCATCCAGCTCGGTTTCTGACTGGTAGTTGACAGGCGTACCGACTAAATACCCTGCCGCAATCGCCACAATGTAACGCGGGTAGGTGTGGACGAGCCGATTGTTTGGCAAGCCGTCGAGCATGGTCCGGTTGAGTATATCAGCATCACCTTTATATGCTCGATACAGCATATCCATACGCTGCAGCCCGCCATGATGCTCGGCGATGCAGCCCTTGATCAGGTCCTTTTTACCCAGGTGTTCCCTGTCTCGTATAATCATAAGCCCAATCCATTTCTGCTTGCTGTCGTTGCGATTTTGCGTAGTGATTCAGATTCCAGGCTGTACCTGAGCGCGTCGATCAGGTGATTGTTCCTGTCCTCAGGTACTCTCATGCTGTTGCCGTCCCTATCTTTTCGCCACTGATACAGCGTCAGCTCGTTTTTCATGTTCTGGCACTTGGTATTGACGATAATCTCATGCCCCTGCAGCCACTGGATGCCGTGTACAACGCTGTCCGGCCCCTTGGCAGCCCCCAAAGCATTGATGCCGAATCCCTTTAGTTCTGCGATGCTCTTTGGCTCGGAACTGTCGCAGGTGATGTAGTTGCGCCCGGCGAACGGCTTGAGCACCCGCGCCAGATGATCATTGGTCAAGCCGCGCTCGTACAGTTCGTCAAGGATATAAATGCGTTTGTGCGCCCGGTCATAGTGCAGTTTGACGCCTGCCGCCGGGTCGGATGAAAAGCCAAAGTCAAGCCCAAAACGCAGGTTATCGGCCCGCTTCTCGAACTCGTCCAGGTTCTCAACGCGCCAGT
>CAZHLQ010000473.1:0-11454 GCA_964533235.1 uncultured Gudongella sp.
TATATCGGAAATTAAGGAGGATTTACTATGTCAGGAGCATTACCGGGAAGGCATGAGGTCGAAAAGGACCTAACATGGGACTTAACATCAATTTTCAGGGATGAGAAGTCCTTCAACGACGCAGTATCGAAGATCGAATCAATGACTGAGAGGATTGAAAGAGATCATAGGACTGGACTAAAAACCGCTGAGGACATCACCAGCTGTATGGATATAATGCGAGAACTCAGAATGATTCTTGGGTGGGTGTCGACATATGCATCCCTGGCTGCAGCAACCGATCAGAAAGACCAAGAAGCTCAGGAGAGAGACTTAAGGGTAGAATCACTAATAGCAAAGGTATCAAGCAGGTTGAGCTTTGTTGACTCACAGCTTGCGGTAACCCCTGATCCAATACTTAAAGAAGCGACTATAATTAGAGATGAGAACAAAGGGTATCTCGAGGAGATAATCAGAAGAAAACCCCACATGTTAAGCCCAGATACCGAGCGAACACTGTCAGCTTTGTCCACAGCACTTGAATCACCTTACAGGGTATATAACACAGCCAAGCTTGCCGATTTGACCTTCAGTCCATTTGAGGCTAAGGGAAACCAACATGAGCTTAGCTTTCTGTCCTTCGAGGGAAGATGGGAGTATGAAAAGGACGTAGAGGTTAGGAGGGCAGCGTTCAACTCCTTTTCCAGGAAGCTCAGTGAATATCAGCATACTTTGGCAGCAGCTTATCAAACCCAGGTATCAAAGGAAAAGACCATGTCAGAGCTAAGAGGCTTTCCATCAGTATTTGAGTACCTTCTTCACGAACAAAGAGTTGACAGGTCTTTGTATGATAGGCAGATAGACCTTATCGTTGAGAACCTGGCACCACATATGAGAAGATACGCAAGGCTTCTTAAAAGGGTACACGGACTTGATAAAATGACTTATGCTGACCTTAAAATAGATATAGATCCTGAGTATCAGCCGGAGGTCACCATCGAAGATGCAAAGAATATTCTCACGGAGGCTTTGAGTATTCTTGGAGAGGATTACACCGATATGCTCAAAAAAGCATTTGAGGAAAGATGGATTGATTTCCCTGAGAATGATGGTAAATCAACAGGTGCATTCTGCTCTACTCCCTATGGATCTCATCCATTTGTGCTATTGACCTGGTCAGAAAAAATGGCAGATATGTTTACGCTGAGTCATGAGCTTGGTCATGCAGGACATTTTTATCTGACTCACAAGGAACAGAGCATATTCAACTCTGAGCCTTCTCTGTATTCCATTGAAGCGCCTTCTACTATGAATGAGCTGCTTTTGGCTAAGTATCTCTTAGAGGGAACTGAGGATATCAGGAGAAAGAGATGGATACTTTCAAGTCTAGTATCAAAGACCTACTACCACAATTTTGTTACACATCTTTTGGAGGCTCACTATCAGAGAGAGGTCTATAGAATAATAGACGAGGGAGGAAGCGTCAGTGCTCCTTTGCTGAATCAGCTTAAAAAGAGGACCCTTGAGATCTTCTGGGGGGAGGATGTTGAATTGACCGATGGAGCAGAGCTTACCTGGATGAGGCAGCCTCACTATTATATGGGGTTATACCCATACACTTACTCTGCTGGACTGACTATCGCTACAGAGGTAAATAAAAGGATCCAGAAGCATGGCCAACCTGCAGTTGATGATTGGATCGAGGTGCTTAAGCTTGGTGGGACCAAGGATCCTGCAGGTCTTGCTGCTGTTGCAGGTGTAGATATTTCCACCGAGAAACCGCTTCTCAATACGATAGAGCATATTGGCTATCTTATAGATGAAATTGAAAGATTGACCGACGATATTCAGAGAGCACAAAATATTTAGCCAAAACGCTTATCACTTATCGCTTAACGCAAAAAAAGACTAGATCCATCGAATACACTCGGGATTACAACTATTAAAGGATACTAAATTGACTTTGAGTAAAAACCAAATATTGCTTCAGACCTCCCGTTTCGATATACTGTTATTTGAAGTTTCGACGGGAGGTTTTTTATGAGCACATTTACCCTTGAAAATTTAATAAATCGAGTCAGTATAATAATGCTGTTGGCATTTATGCTTTCCAGATTAGGATTGTTTAGAAAGCTGGTATCAAAGAAGGAGATCAGTCTTGGAGACAAGGTAATACTTTCCATCATCTTTGGAATATTTGGGATCATAGGTACCTATACTGGTATCCACATCCAGGGTGCTATTGCAAATTCCAGAGTTATTGGAGTTTTCGTTGGTGGACTGCTGGGAGGACCGTTTGTAGGAATACTGTCTGGAATAATCGCCGGAGGCCATAGATATATGATCGATATCGGAGGATTTACAGCAGTTGCTTGTGCAGTATCTACTATTTCAGAGGGAATTCTTTCGGGCTTACTTAAGAGAAGAATGGAAAAGAGCAACCACAGATTCACACTAGCCTTGCTATCAGGCTTTGTGGCTGAGATAATGCAGATGACTATAATCTTGATTTTGGCTAAACCGTATGAGTCTGCATTGGATCTTGTTGAAGTAATTGGCATTCCAATGATACTTGCAAATGGTATCGGTATTGCTGTATTTATTGCAATCGTTGATTCTGTACTGCATGGCATGGAGAAGGAAGCTTCATACCAGGCTCAGCTGGCTCTAAAGATAGCTAACGATTCAACGTTTTTCAGGGACGGTTTTGATGAAAAGACAGCTACTGCAACGGCCAAGGTAATCAAGGAGATGACGAATGTTGCTGCAGTTGCATTTACTGACAGGGAGAACATAATTGCTCATGTAGGCGAGGGAGAAGACCACCATAAACCTGGTTTAGGTGTAATGACTGAATTTACCAAGCGTGCCTTAAACTATGAGAGCTATACAATAGCAGACACAAAAGAAAGTATTTCATGCAGTCATAAGGGCTGCAAACTGAAATCTGCGATAATCGTTCCCATAAAGCAGGAGGGCAAGGTAATTGGAACCTTAAAGCTTTACAAGACCCAGGAAAAGGCCATCACTATGGTCGAAACTGAATTAGCTATAGGACTTGCTCAACTTTTTTCTACCCAGCTGGAGCTCAGCAGGATCGATCAGCAAAAGGAGCTATTGGCAAGATCCGAACTTAAAGCGCTTCAAGCTCAAATCAACCCACACTTTTTATTCAATGCAATAAACACTATAGTATCCTATACAAGGACACAGCCTGAAAATGCACGAAGGCTGCTGCAGCACCTTGGAGATTTTTTCAGGTCAAATCTCCAGGAACCAGTAGAAGAGGTTCCCCTTGAGAAGGAGATCGAGCACATAGTATCCTACGTAGAAATCGAGAAGGCTAGATTTGGTGACAAGCTAAGGATAAATTACAATATAGATGATGATGTTGATTGCAGGATACCGCCATTATTACTACAACCCTTGGTTGAGAACGCCATCAAGCATGGAGTTTTAAGTAAGCTGGAGGGCGGCAAGGTAGATATTATAGCTCAACGTACCTCAAACGGAACAGAAATAATTATTGAGGACGATGGCGTTGGCATCCCCGAAGAAACTCTCAACAACCTACTTTCCGATTGCAGCCTAAGAGATTGCATCGGATTGAAAAATGTCAATCAAAGACTGATAAGCATTTATGGAAAAGACCACGGTCTTAAGATTCAAAGCAAGGTAAACAAAGGGACAAGGATCAGCATTCTTATACCTATTGACCAGAAGGCGGTGATGGTGTGATCAGTTGTATGATCGTAGACGATGAAAGGCCGGCAAGGGAGGAGCTAAGCTACCTATTGTCATCGATGAATGATATTGAGATAGTAGGAGAGGCTGAAAATGGAATTCAGGCAATAAGATTATACCTTGAAAAGAAACCACAGCTAGTATTCCTGGATGTAAGCATGCCTGGTGTTAACGGGATAGATGTTGCAAAGGAGCTTGCTGCAATCGAACCAAGACCTTTTATTGTATTTGTAACTGCACATGACAACTATGCTGTATCTGCATTTGAGGTAAACGCTTTTGATTACCTTCTTAAGCCGATAGGTGAAGAGAGACTTACTAGCAGTATGAATAGAATCAGAGGATATCTCTTGAAAAAGGAGAATCAAGCCTTCGAGGATCTCAATAAATTGTCAGGAGAACTTAATCTAACAAAGAGCAACAGAATAGTAGGTTATCAGAATGGTATACTTTTTCCTATCGAGCTCGATGAGATATTGTTCGTGACACTGGAGCTCAAGAATACAATTGTTGTTTGTGAACGAGGTAAATTTCAGATAAACGGAACATTGACGGAGCTGCAGGAAAAGTTTGGAGACAGGCTTTTTAGAAGTCATAAATCCTATCTTGTTAACCTGGATAAGATAGAGTCTATTGAACCTTGGTTCAATTCAACCTACAATATACACATCAAAGGTATAAAGGACATAGTACCTGTAAGCAGGACATATGCAAAAGATTTCAAAGAAGTCATGAATATCGACATGTAGTTGGTATCAATATACTGCAACTTAAGCAGATAATTATGCATGTTGTCTTTAAAGCACCTCCTTTTATTTTTTTTCCATTATTATGATTGTGGACAAAAATTTTAAGGAGGTTTTTTCATGACTTATTTTATTATCGGTATCATTATCTTGGTATTGGGTTACATAACATATGGAAAAGTTGTAGACAAGCATTTTGGCGCTGACGATTCCATAGAAACACCTGCAACAAGACTTCAGGATGGAATAGACTTCATGCCTATGACCTGGAAGAGAATATTTCTTATCCAGTTCCTAAACATAGCTGGTTTGGGACCAATATTCGGAGCTATCCAGGGAGCACTTTTTGGACCCGTTGCATTCATATGGATTGCCTTGGGCAGTATTTTCGCGGGAGGAGTCCATGATTACTTCTCAGGTATGCTTTCATTAAGGCATGATGGTAAAAGTATTTCTGAAATCGTCGGTATTTATCTTGGCGATGGTGCAAGACAAGTTATGAGAGTTTTTTCAGTAGTATTGCTTGTACTAGTTGGAACGGTATTTATGACTGGTCCTGCAGGGCTGCTTGCTAACCTTAATCTATTTGGACTTAGTAGTCTTCAGGTATGGGTCATGATCGTTCTCTTATACTACTTCCTTGCTACAATACTTCCAGTGGATAAGCTAATTGGTAAGCTATATCCAATATTTGGAGCTTCGCTGCTAATAATGGCTGTAGGGATCGGTTCAATGCTTATTATCAAAGGGTACGAGCTTCCTGCATTCACGCTTGCAAACCTTCATCCAAAGGGACTTCCTGTTTGGGCGATGCTGTTTACAACAATAGCATGTGGTGCTATTTCAGGATTCCACGCAACACAATCGCCTATGATGGCTAGATGTATGACTAAGGAAAGCTACGGTAGAAGAGTGTTCTACGGTTCAATGATCGCAGAGGGCGTAATAGCTATGATCTGGGCAGCTGCTGGGATGGCATTCTTTAATGGAGTTGGCGGTCTTCAGGAGGCATTTGCTACGAATGGAGGAGCAGCAGGTGTTGTTTATACAATTTCAAACCAGCTACTTGGTCCTGTCGGAGGAGTGTTAGCTATGCTAGGAGTAATTGCATGTCCGATCACCTCTGGAGACACAGCATTCAGAAGTGCAAGGCTTACTATAGCTGATGCTATGAACTATGAGCAAGGACCTATAGTGAAGAGACTTCTTCTTTCTTTACCATTGTTTGTCGTTGGATTCGCACTTACAAAAATAGACTTTAACATTATCTGGAGATACTTTGCATGGTCAAACCAAACTCTTGCCATGATAGTACTTTGGGCGTCAGCTGCTTATTTGGTCAAGCAAGCTAAAAGTCACTGGATGGCAAGTATACCAGCGACATTTATGACCGCAGTAAGCATCACTTATATAATGCAGGCACCTGAAGGATTTAAGCTGGCTTCATCAATTGCTTACCCGGTAGGAGCTATAGCTGCTGTTGTAGCAATAGGATTCTTTATATATAAATCAAGGGTACAAGTAGCTCCAGCAAAATAAAGCTTTTAAGATCGATCATATAAAAAAGACCACTTCCATAATACTGAAGCGGTCTTTTTATATTTGGGAGGTTTTGGCTATTTAACTCTCTTGCCCAGTTTATACACTTGACCGATATCGAAAAGCACATCCAGATCTTCGATAGGACATTTATCCAGAACCAAGAAATCTGCGAACTTACCTGACTCAAGAGTTCCGTACTCCTTATCTATACCAAGACACTCAGAGCTGCCCTTGGTTGATGCTACAATAGCTTCCATCGTAGTCATGCCATTCTCAGCCATCATCTTAAGCTCGTAGGGAGCACCCTCATGCTTATTGAATGGCGTGCCTGAGTCTGTTCCCATAGCGATTTTTACTCCTGCAGCGTGAGCTCTTCTAAAGCTATCCAAATGGTATTCCATAACATAATTTGCTTTATCTACAGCAAATTTTGGTATACCTGCTTCTTCACCATATTTAACTATGAAGTAAGGTGCAACAAGGGTCGGGACAAGGAATGTTCCGTTTTCTACCATCATCTGTATCGCTTCATCGTCCAGGAAGATCCCATGCTCTATAGAATCTAAGCCAGCTCTGATTGCATTCTTTATCCCCGTAGTTCCCTGAGCATGAGTCGCGGTTTTCTTTCCGGCCTTTTTAGCCTCTTCAACTGCAGCCCTCATCTCCTCTGTAGAAAGCTGTGGGCTTCCTGGCTCAACACCCTTGGTCATTACACCACCGGTTGCCATTATTTTGATAACGTCAGCACCTGCCTTAAGCTGCTCCCTTGCAGCCTTACGTGTTTCCTCAGGGCCATCTGCTTCTCTTCCCATCATCCAGCCGTGTCCGCCTGTCATGGTTATTACCTTGCCAGACGCCAGAAATTCTGGGCCTTCGATCAATCCTTGCTTAACGGCATCTCTTATCTCTAAATCTATGAAGTCGAGTCCACCCATATCTCTGAAGAATGTTGTTCCTGCGTGGAGCTGCTTCTTTAGGTTTGCAACTCCTCTCAATGTAGCCTTATACTTAGACTCACTCATAAGTATTGCATTCGGATCTGCAGCAGGCTCCATTACTATATGGACGTGTGAGTTTATTAGTCCTGGCATAACAGTTTTGCCCGTAAGGTCGATTACCTCACAATCTTCTACGGTATCTAAGTCAACAAAGCATCCTAACTTGGATATTTTTTTATCCTCTACTATCATATATGCATTTTCAACAGGCATACTGCCAGTACCATCAATAAGCTTAAATCCCTTGTACATTATTTTCTTAGTCATTCTCCAACCTCCATTTATCTAGTTACATCATTTTGACCATTACGCCTGCAAGAACTACGGATGCAATAGTTACAGTAACAAAGCCCGCAACAAGCATCTTTGGCATTATCTCGTGAAGTATCGCTCCTCTTTCTTCCTCAGTTTTTCCATTTGCATTAGCTACTTCGTTACTGATTATGAAGGTTCCTGGGAAACCAAACAATGCTGAAGCCCCAATAGCTATAGACATTTCCATTGAGTATCCAAGAAGCTTTCCTGCAATCGCTGAAAAGATCGAGATTCCGATTACGCCGAGAACTAAGCTTGCGATAAGTGGGAAAAGTATCGAAGCCAGCATCTCAGGAGTAGCCTTTGCAAGGTTTCCGAATATAACAGCCATTAGTGCAACCATGGCTAAACCAAAAGCATTTGCCTTTGTCATGACAGCCTCCTCAAGGAAGCCGATCTCTCTGGCTGCAACACCTACAAACAAGCACATTACATATTTGTGCACTACATCATTGGTTAGTGCAGCGAGCTTAAAGCTAACGAATGCCATTATAGCAAGCTTTGCCAATAAGATGTATGTAGTCTGGAGATCCTTTGACAACGGGGGAATAAGCTTCTTTTTTTCCTTCTTAGGCTCAACAGCTGCTTCAGCTTTAGTCTCTGAAGTATTGCCCTTATTTTCATGGAATGTTTTCAAGAGCTTTTTAGCTTCTCTGTTAAGCATGAAGGATGCAACTGGATATCCAAAGAACCCTTGAACAACTACCAATAGCGTTACAAATACTGCTATTGCATCGAGCCCCTTTGCTGTAGCTCCTTCACTCATAATGATCGCAGCTACTACTCCCCCTGCAATAGGTGGTGCTGATGCGACCGCATACTCCTTGCCGATTATAGGAGTCCCAACTACAAACAGGAAAATACCTATCCCAACTACTGCAGCTAGAGCTATAAGTACTGTTTTCCACTGCTTCTTAAGGTCCTCGATACTAAGCAGAGTACCCATATGTGTTATTAGAAGCCCAATCATAAGAGCTCCAAAGCCAGTCAGTTGTGCATCTGCAAACAATGTTGCAGGTATCCCCATCCAGAAGCCGACAAGGAAAATAACTGAGGCAACAAACATCATGGAAACTATTGATTTCGTCTTATATGAAACAAAGTCTCCAATTGCGAAAGCTACCAAAACGATTACCAATGCTAATAAACTATCCATTATAATACCTCCTAATAAAATTTGGGACTTTACACTATAAAAGTCCAAGGGTACAAAAAAACCGCCTCCAAATAGGAGATGGGTGAAGAAGTTTGAATATATTGAAATTGATTATATACGCGGGATTTATGGCTGTCAATCTCTGGAAAACCTTATCCTGGAAATAAATTTTGGGAAAACGAAACCATTTTCCACTGTAACTGTAATGTAACATTAAAAGCTTCCAAAGAAGGTATAATCTTCTTAAGGGAGTGGTAACATGAAAAGGATGATCATTTTTCTTTTAACGATAACAATTGCATTATCAGGCTGCAACAGTGTTCCCCAGGAGATTAAGGACTCAGTTGATACAGAGAAGCTTAAGGAAGCCGTTGATACCGAGAAATTGAAGGACGCTGTGGTGGATATAGTCGTCGATAAGCTTGAGGAGCAGGAGCAGGTCATGATCCTTAAGGAATACTATGAGTACATCCAGCAGCGTGCAAGCGAGGATAAAATTTTGAACTTCCTCAAGGAAAACATTAAAGGCCTTGATGAGAAGAGAGTAGACGAAATGCTGATCCAGCTTGAAAATCACCTGTCGGTAAAAGGCTACGATACCAAGGGGATCCTGGAGAAGGTTTCTCCTTATCTGCAGTATGCATCAGATGAGTTGAAAAGCTATTTCAAGCTTTGGGACAATGAGGTACACGATCAGACTACAGATGGGGAATCAACTATAAAGCCTGCAGACGAGATACTGAAAAGAGCCTTGGATGCCGAAAAGCATATACAAAGCTTCCCAGAGGGCAAGACCAGGGATAGGATAGAGGAATTGTACAGGACATACCTTAAAATGGGAATAGAAGGGCTTGGCAATCAATACATCTATGCTGAGGAGGGAGAAAACAAGCTTTCCCAGGAGGTCCAAAGAATTTATGAAAAGATCATTGCTGATAATCCAGGTTCCTGGACCTCAAAGCTTTTAGAGGATTATCTAAGTGAGCTTAACAAGGATTCAATGAATCTTGACGGTCCCAATGCAGAGTATTTCTTTGACAACCTGGACGATATAATCGATAACATTGAAAGGCAATAAGAATCCGGTGATACCCCCTATCGGGGGACTCACCGGATTCTTAAAAGCATCTTTTTACTTTGATCTTAAGGGTGTCACCCTCATAATATACCTCACCCTCATTTACCAGAGAACCAAGTAGATGGATCTCTGAGAAGTCGTTGCTGCCTACGAGGTTCCAGTAGTATTCCTCGGCTTCATCCTTACGCGGAGAATTGAGTATATCGTTTAACTCCTCAAGCTTTTTCGGGTTGATCCTGGTACAGCAGCCCTCAAGAGAAATCGTCCCCTCATGCTCGGTAATATCCAAAGCTATTCTTACGTGACTATTCCCAGCCTTAAGGTAGAACCTCACCAGCTCATTCATTATCTTCAGCATCTTAGATTTTTCATCCTTCATTATCATTCTCCTTTCTGTAGGCCTCGATGACAGGTACCAGAATAGCAGCTACAAAGCCTGCAGTGAAGCCGTTATTATAAAGATTCATTCCTCCATGAAGGTAAGCTGTGTTACTTACTATAGACATATGGATAAAACCTGCGAGGATCCCTGCTATGGGACCATACTGACCTGCGATCGGTGCAAGTGCAGTCGCAAACAGCGCAGTAAGTATGGCTCCAGTGGTTCCAGGTCCATTGCCAAATAAAAGCGCCGTCAGAAATACTCCCGCAACTAGAGGGATAGAATTTTTAGGGTGCTTTCCAAAAGCCCCAAAACCTACGACAGTAAATATACCTCCGATTATAGGTCCGTTTAGTACACCCCCTACCAGATACACATATAAAAGGCTCAAAATCCCTAGTATCCCCATATTGAATAATGTAAAGCCGAATCCATTGAGAGATACGAAGTCAGTTACAAGTCTTCCTGGATGGGACAAAACATTCTTATAGTAGCTCAGCGGTTTTTCCGAAGCCCTGAATTTAATAAGTATCATGGACAGGAACATGACGGCGAAGAACAAAAGCAGGATCAGATTGAACTCCTGGTAGGTTCCGGAGGGCCCCTGATTTTCATACCCTAAAGTCCTGAAAACGGACATAAAAAGCATACCTGTAATCCCAGCAGTGAAACCGACATTGTAAAGATTGAAGCCCTGATGGAATCTTACGAAGCTGCTGGCAAGCGGCGGAAGCAGGAGTCCTATTCCAACTCCGAAAAGATTACCTGCTATTACACCTATCGAGGGAGAAAGACCAAACCCAAAGCTTACCTGGCTGACAAGTGGTGCCAGAGCAGTTCCGAAATAAGCAATTATTATGTATTTTCCAAAGTGATCCCTGTTAAGTCTGCTATGAAGATATACTCCAAGAACAATGCTGGCTGTATTATAGAGGTTTTTTCCAAAAAAAGCGAAGCCCCCAATAGTAAAAACAGCTGCTATTATGGGACCATTCATAAGAGATTTGCTCTTTGAAGCAATAAAAATCGAGATAAGCATAAGCATACTGCTGTTAAAAAGAGCGGCTCCGATATTTCCAATAATAAAGTAGTCAGAAAGAAGAATGCTTGGGGATGTTAAAATGTTCCAAAGCCCTGCTGCTATCTCAAGGGGATCATTAAAAAACAACCCGGCAAGGGCAATAGAAAAAGAATACAGGACCATGATCCTGTATTTATTTCTCTCGCTTAGCTGGGCAGACTTAAGTATTATTGGGTCCATAGATTCCTCCTATGCAGGGGGATTAAATTGATTATTAGATCAATCTACTTATAATCCTCTTATATCTATCGGTATATTTGACAAAGTCATAATCGGTGTTTTTGACAACTGCGTTAATAAAGCTTTGCTTTTGATATTCAAAGCTCATTGATGGCGTAAGGTTTTCTACCAGGTAGAAGTACCTGTTGTTGGAAAGATCAAGAGACTCATCGTCTATGTTTAGAGCCCAGTCAGCATACTTTTCAATATAATC
>CAZHLQ010000474.1:0-1651 GCA_964533235.1 uncultured Gudongella sp.
GCTCTTGGATATAAAGTCGTATATTTAAAAAGAATACGTATTATGAACCTTACTTTAGATAATTTAAATAAGGGTCAGTATCGTATTCTATCCGATGATGAGTACAATGAACTCATGAATCAACTATGATAAAAATTAGAAGTCTCTTACCTGATGAAATGATGAAGGCAATCGAAATCAAAGGAATCTGTTGGCCTGAAGAAATTCAAGGTAAATCAAAGATACAATTTGACCGAGAAAAGGAATATCAATTTTGGAGTAAATGGATGATTTCATCGATTGAGAATAACGATGATCGACAACTCTATGGTGCATTTGATCAAGATACGTTATTAGCTGTCATCTTCGCAAGCTTTGCGGAGGTTGAGGATTCAGAAAATGGAATAGAGATCAATGGATTATGGGTTGATCCTAAACATCGTAATAAGGGATTATCTTTACATTTGCTTAAAAAGATTATTGAGTATTATCTAGATCTAAACAAGAAAGAAATAATTATATTCAATTTCCATTACTCTAGCTCTAACTCATTCTATAAGAAATTAGGTGCTAACATAATCAAACAAACACATCAATTAGAAGAAAAAGTTCCGATTGATGCATTCTCATGTGATCTACAAGACATGTTAAACAACATTAATCAACGAATCAATAAATATCCACTCTAAAAAAATAACACTGTAATCAGTGTTATTTTGCTCTATTCTTAGATACCGCTATTAATATCTCACGGGTTAATTTACATGCAAGGGCAGTACTTGCGCCAGATTGATCATAGATTGGTGATAGTTCATTAATATCATATCCTACAATATTTAAATGACTCATGGCTAAGACTGAATTTAAAAGTTGAGTAAAGTTAATACCACCTGCTTCAGGTGTTCCAGTGCCTGGGAAGTTGGATGAATCTAGAACATCAAGATCAATCGTAATATAGACAGGTTTGCCCTTTAATTGAGGAAGGATATCCACCAAAGTATCACAACTACTCTTTTCAATGTAACTGTGTTCTTGAGCAAACACAAACTCTTCACGGGCTCCAGAACGTAATCCAAAATGGAAAATCTTGTGATCTCCTACCAAGTCATAACAACGTTTTAGAACAGTCGCATGGGAATAGTATTCACCATAATACGTATCTCTTAAATCCGTATGTGCATCAAAATGGATGATGTGTAAATCAGGATATTTCTCAAATACCGCTCTAACGCTTCCATAGGTTACCGTATGTTCTCCACCAATCATAAAAGGAATCTTATTATCCTTTACAATTGCTTTAGAACGCTCATAAATTGCTTCTAATGCACGTTCTGCACTTCCAAATGGCAATATGAGGTCACCACTATCACACACCTTACAGTCCTCTAAACCGTAATCAGAATAAGGACTGTATAATTCTAAACCAATGGATTCTGTACGAATCGCTGAACTCGCAAAACGAGTTCCAGGACGATACGAAGTAGTGGAATCAAACGGTGCTCCAAACAAAACAATCTCCGCATCTTCATATTCACTGACACAACCCACAAACGTTTGAACATTCTTATTTAATGTCATACTCTAATAGCTCCTTTACGTAGTTTGGTAAGGCAAAACTGCCTTTATGTAAATCTGTATTGTAATAACATGTTTTTAAACCTAACTGATGAAC
>CAZHLQ010000475.1:0-6021 GCA_964533235.1 uncultured Gudongella sp.
CTGATCGGAATTTGCTCAGCTCTCGCAGTTACAAACCTCATGCTGAACTCCCTAGTTATGGGTATAGGTCTTACCTTTGTAACGGCACTATCTTCCTTCACCATATCTGCCATCAGACAGTTTACTCCTAAGCACATAAGAATGATGGTACAGGTACTAATAATTGCTGCATATGTAATTATGGTAGATATATACCTGAAGGCTTTCATGCCTGAGCTTAGCAAGGCTCTTGGACCATATGTAGGACTTATCATAACAAACTGTATAATCATGGGAAGAGCAGAGGCTTACGCTCAGAAGAACAAGCCGATCCCGTCATTCCTTGACGGTATAGCAAATGGACTTGGATATACAGCTGTACTTCTATTTATAGCATTTTTCAGAGAGCTTATGGGCTTTGGAACACTCTTTGGCATAAGAATACTGGGAGACTGGTGGACATCGTGGACTATAATGATAATGCCTCCAAGCGCATTCTTCCTTTTGGCTATTGTAATCTGGATCACCCATAACATTCAGGATAAAAAAAGCAAGGAGGTGGCTAAATCATGATAGACGTAAACCCAATGGTAATTTTCATAGCAGCCATTTTCACAAACAACATGATATTGTCCAACTTCCTTGGGATGTGCTCATTTATAGCTGTTTCCAAGGAAATAAATACCTCGCTGGGACTTGGACAGGCTGTTACTTTTGTTTTAGCCGGTACAACTATCATCAATTATCTTGTTTACTATTACATCCTGGTTCCCTTCAACCTTGAATTTCTAAGGTTTATTGTATTTATAATAAGTATAGCTGCCTTTGTTCAGCTCATCGAAATGATACTTGAAAGATATATACCAAATCTATACTACGCTCTTGGTATATTCCTGCCGTTGATAACAGTAAACTGTGCGATACTGGGAGTATCATTGTTCATGGTAATTAGAAATTACAGCTTCCTTCAATCCTTCGGCTTTGCTGTAGGTTCAGGGATAGGCTGGACTATGGCGATCGTAGCATTGGCAGGTATAAGACAAAGATTAAAAAGATCTAGCGTTCCCAAGGGTCTTGAGGGACCTGGAATTACCCTGATAATAACTGGTATAATGGCACTTGCCTTTATAGGATTCTCAGGGATAGTTCAGATTTCATAAGGGGGGATCGATTTGGACAATATACTGATCTCGACCGCGTTTATAACAGTTATTACAGCACTATTTGCAGTTCTTCTCACTATCGCAGACAGAACCATCAATAATTATGGTATGGTCAAGCTCACTATAAACGGTGAGAAGGAGTATGAAATCGAGGGAGGCTCATCACTACTGGCTTCACTGACAGCTGAAAAGATATTTATCCCTTCAGCATGTGGTGGCAAGGCTACCTGTGGGTATTGTAAGGTTCAAATACATGAAGGGGGTGGCCCTGTTCTTGCTACAGAGCTGCCATTTCTGACTGAGGAAGAGGTTGAAAGACATGTCAGACTATCCTGTCAGTGTAAGGTAAAGCAGGATATAAAGATCCAGATTCCAGAAGAGCTTTTCAACGTCAAGGAGTTTGAGACGACTGTAACTGAGATCGTGGACCTTACTGATACCATCAAAAAACTAAGATTCCAGCTTCCTGAGGGTGAGGAGTTCAAGTTTAAGCCTGGACAGTACGTACAGCTTAAGGCTCCTTTATATGAGGGCAACGACGAAGAGGTATATAGAGCTTACTCCATAGCTTCATCCCCGACTGAGAAGGGATATTTTGAGCTGGTAATCGGGTATGTTCCTGAGGGTATTGCAACTACCTATGTGCACCATCATCTTGGAGTAGGCAACAAGGTTCTCATAAATGGGCCATTTGGAGACTTTTATTATCAGGATACAGACAGAGATATGGTTATGGTTGCTACCGGAACTGGGGTCGCGCCTATACTCTCTATTTTGAATTATATGAGGACTAATGACATCAAGCGTAAGGCAACCTTCTTCTTCGGAGCTAAAACTACCAAGGACCTGTTTATGCTGGATTACTTCAAGGAGCTGGAGGAAACTCTACACGACTTCACATTCGTACCGACTCTTTCAAGGGTATCAGAAGGGGAGGTCTGGGAAGGTCAGAAGGGCAGGGTAAACAACGCTATTGACAAGCTCTTGGATACAGGAGAGAACAAAGAAGCTTATCTTTGTGGAAATGCAGCTATGATCGATAGTGTAGTTACTTCATTGACAGCGAAGGGTATGCCTGAGGAGCTTGTTTTCTACGACAAATTTTAACATTGTCCCCCGAATTTTCGGGGGACTTTTTAATGCCTTGAATGGTCGTATATGGTATAATCATCTTAGATCCTGAGGGGAGGGTAAAGATGAAACTTGAACTGTTTGATTTTATAGATAGGACCCTTGAGCTTATAGACGGAAAATCAGATGTGCTTAATAGAGTTGCTGGAGAGCTGGAAAAGTTTTTCAATGACAGCCTGTTCATCAAGGACCATTTTTTGAATGTCAACTACAGGATAAAATCGGCCGAAAGCCTTAAGGAAAAGATCCTTAGACACAACTTCTATATGAAGTATGAATCTCCCGAAAGTCTTGTAGAAGATCTCTCAGATCTCATAGGATTTCGTATAGAATGCCGTTTTATCGAGGACGAGGCAAAGATATATCAGGATATTCTACGACTGTTTAATATTCAGCAGGAGGGAGGATATTACTCCAACCCGCTTAATGAAAGCATATCTCTTAATCTAGAAGAGAAACAGCCGCAGATCCAGAAGAATGGATTTGAGATATACAAGATCGACGGCAGGTATGAGAAGGATGGGATAGTTGTAAACTTTGAGCTTCAGATAAAGTCCATGGTTAACGTATTTTGGGGAGACATCGACCACAGAGTGCTTTATAAAAACTTTAATTATATGCTGACCGAAGACTTTTTCAGGGATATCATGTCATCTATCAAGGACAACCTTACAATGATCGACAGGCAGCTCATGCTTATCTATAATCACCTCAGCAGCATGGATGCCAGCTCTACACCTACTAAGAAGGCACAGTTGAAGAGTCTGCTGTCAAAGACTATCCATGATATCTATATAGTGAAGGTACGTCAGGATGTAGGCTTTGTTCTGGATTTCAAAAAGTCAAGCGACGTTATAGTAAACTTTATATTCTCCAGAGCAGAGGATGGAAATGGAAGCTATTCTGAGAGCTTTTTAAGGATTTTGAACAGACTGAACGAAATTGGGAAAAGATCTATCGACTTTAATACCTACATAGACTTTGAACGTGAAATATTTTATAACGACGACTTTACCAGAAAATTTGGGAGCAGGATCCTTCAGGTTGTTAATAAGGACTTCAGATGGAATCTATTCTTTAAAATAATCTTTGAGATAGAAGAGGGTACAAGATCTGAGGATTTCGAGGGATTTATGCATTATTTGAGATACAGCTATCAGGATGTCGTAAGGCGAGCCATGGAGGGCATGAGACTTAATGATGACGAAAGACAGGAAATGGAGACTCAGCTTATGGAGTTTATCTATGAAGCCTTCAAGGAGGAAGCTAGTATCGACTTCATCAATCTCGTAACGATCCAGAGCCTGGGTAATCAGCTTCTGCACCTTATAGGACCTGTAAATGGTTATGATGAATGGTTGGCTAGGAGAAAGGATGTCAAAACTCAGATCCTGGGTTTCCAATATCACTATTAGTATTCATAAATACTGTGAAATTCAAGAGATTATGGGTAGATATAAAGGGCAATCAATAATGAAAGGGTGATTATGTGTTCAAGGAAGAATTGGATGTAATCAAACAAGCTATTCTTAATGAGGTTGAAGGCTATGAGTTTTACAAGATGGCTGCAGGACAAGCAGGAAACGGAGGAAGCAAGTCAGCGTTCCTGGAGCTTGCCAATGAAGAACTAAAGCATGTAGAATACCTGAAGGAGCTTTTCAACAAAATAAAGGAATCACCTGAGGCTGAGGTAGAACTTGCGTTTAACGAGGGGCCTCCTTCGCCCGGGATCTATAAGTGGGACAAGCTGGATAAGGATCTTACCTCACTTGCGATGTCAGTATTTGGTATAGGTATCCAAATGGAGAAGGATTCTGTAGAGTTCTATTCAAAGGCAAAGGAGAACACCAAGCTGCAATCAGCTGCTAAGCTTTATGATATACTGATCAAGTGGGAGAAGGTACATCTGGACCAGTTTACACAGCAGTACAACCTTTATCGACAGGATTGGTGGGCTGATCAAAGCTTTGCACCATTTTAGTAATCAGAATAACAGGGTTGCCCCTGTTATTTCTTTGTATGAAAGGATTGACATGAAATGACGGAATTGAAACAACTCGGAATTATCCTGCTGTTGCTGTGGATAGGGCAAACGGTACAGGGAATATTTGGATTAACTCTCCCAGGGAATGTACTAGGTATGCTGCTTTTACTTGTACTCCTTGTTATAGGTGTATTGAAGCTAAACCAGGTAGAAAAAATAACTGATGTCCTGCTTGGCCATCTGTCCTTTTTATTCGTTCCCTCGATAGTTGGACTAATGACGGTAGCGTATTTATTTAAAGGGAATTTGATAAAGATATTTATTATCGTGTTTGTCAGCATAATAATTGTGATGGCAGTCTCAGGTAGAACTGTGCAATGGATGCTTGAAAGGAACAAGACTGAAGGAGGTGCACAGAAATGATCCAATATCTGGATACACCTGTATTTGGCGTAGGGATATCTATACTAGCATATTCAGTCGGAATAATTATCGCAAAGAGGACGAGGCTGGCAATAATGAATCCTTTACTGATAGCGATGGCTATAATCATAGCCCTGCTTACGCTGATGGGAGTTGATTATCAAACCTTCAACAAAGGAGGAGCTATTATAACCTTTTTTCTTGGGCCTGCCACCGTTGTACTGGCTGTACCTCTTTTCAAGCAATGGGAGCTTCTTAAGAGCAACCTGGTCCCTATTCTGGCTGGGATAGCTGTCGGCTCTGTTGCAGGAGTGGCATCTATTATCGTTCTTGGAAAGCTGCTGGGACTTGATACAGTTCTTATTGCGTCAATGGTTCCAAAATCAACGACCACTCCCATAGCTATTGAGATTTCGGAGGTATTGGGAGGTAATCCATCCCTAACTGCTACCTTTGTTTCAATCACAGGCATAACTGGTTTTATCGGAGGAGCAAGGATAATCGACGCCTTCGGTATCAAAAACCCTATTGCGAAAGGCATAGCAATGGGAACTACGTCTCATGCAGTGGGAACTGCCAAGGCAATGGAGCTTGGGGAGGTTGAAGGGGCCATGAGCTCATTAGCCATAGGGGTCGCAGGAATAATCACAGTATTTTTAATACCTGTGATCATGCTGTTTCTTTAGATGAAGGGAGATGTATCATGAAGGATATATATCTTGCAGGAGGATGTTTTTGGGGAGTACAGGAGTATTTTTCAAGAATTGATGGTGTAATATATGCTGAAACAGGATATGCAAATGGAAAGACGAAAGAACCAGACTATAGATCCGTATGCACAGGCATAACTGGACATGCTGAAACTGTATTCTTAAGGTATGATGATGAAAAGGTATCATTGAAATATCTTCTCGAAAAATTCTTCAGAATAATAGATCCTACTCTTACGAACAGACAGGGAAATGATATAGGAACTCAGTACAGGACAGGCATCTACTACGTTGATGAAGAGGATGCAGTTGTAGCAAAAGAGGTTATGGACGAGATACAGACGAAGTATAAAATTCCATTGGCTACTGAGCTGGTACCCTTGTCGTACTACTATCCTGCAGAAGACTACCACCAGGATTATCTTAAGAAGAACCCATTTGGTTATTGTCATATAAATCTTAACGCATAGGAGTGATTGTTTTGTTCAAGCTGGATCCGATAAAAGATATGAATGAAGAAGAGAGATTGAAGTATATGCTTATACTTCTTAAGGGGCAGTTAAGCTCTGAAAAAGACGAGCTTGCAAATTTATCAAATGCCTCTGCGATCATTGATGCGTGTGTAGAAGGC
>CAZHLQ010000476.1:0-2616 GCA_964533235.1 uncultured Gudongella sp.
GTCGAGCACCGCTGCAATCTTCATCAGCACATCCATTCGCACAGGTTCATTTTTGCCGAGCTTTGCGATAGAGTTTGAACTGATTTCAGCAGCATCTCTAAGGTCAACCTTTTTCATGTTTTTATCGATGAGTATTTTCCAGAGTTTATTATATTGGATTCTCATTTTGCAGTATCCTTTCTGCCCCATTTTCGCCCGAACAGCGCTTGTTCATCAGCATCCAATTTCAGTACAGTGTTTTCTCTAATGATGGACTGTGCCATTTTGTCATATTTGCTCGCCCTGTCGAAGGCTATAAATATTTGCTTCTGTTTTTCTCGCGCATACAAAGCCAAGATTTGTCCTATGGTATCATCGGAGACATTAGCAAACAGAAGGGAGTCATGCGCCAACGCAGGGAGCGCCGTACTATTAAGGATACTGATATCGTATATCAGCATTCCTTTGAAATTCGTACCTGTTCCAGTATCCTTTGGTGTTTCAAAGGAGTAGCTGTTATATTCCTTGATTCCTAAAACAGGTGGATTATCTTTCCCTTGAGAGACGTAATCACTGATCTCACTCATATGGCGATTAATTGTAGTTTCTATGACTTTTAATACTGTTTCCATCTGTAACCTGAGTCTGTCACTTGCTTGCTTTTTCTCATTTTGCAAGGTGTTACGAGTGTCGAAAGCTTCATTTTCATCTTCTAATTTATGAATCCGGCGGTCAAGATGAGTATAAGCTGCGAGAAATTCCTTGCTAAATACTATTGATGGATGAATTTCCTCTGCCTGCTTTTCCAGGTATGCAATCATCTGTTTTAGCGGCTTTAGTTCTTCTTCTAACCTTGCTTTGGCTGCCTCTAATTCGTCCTGCAAAATAGTCTGTATTTTATTGTGGAACCGCTCTATATCAATGAGTTTTTGCAAGTTTGCTTCCGGAAAATACTCACGTAAACTCGTCAAGTCCGCTTCAGTTGGATAGACCCCTTGACTCATATTAAGCTCGATAATATGTAGATCATTTTCTCTCTGGTTCGCTAATCTGCGGGCATCCTGCATCTGTATGATTAATGCATTAGCTTGGTTGGCTTTTTCTACCTCTTCGGAATTGACCGCTTGGTTGTTCGAGGATTCTAAGTCGGCTTTTTCCTGTTTCAGCGAAGCAATAATAGAGATGTTATCCTCATATTTTTTTAACCCATCTACTGCCGAAGGGATGAACTGGTACTTACGAGCGCTTTTGAACGCTGCAATTTTATCTTCAGCCAGCTGAAGCTGTTCTTCAAACGCCAATACGGATTCGTATTGGTTGAAGAGTGTCACAAGAGCATGGATTGCTGACTCCTGCGATTCCGTGCCGCCACGCATTTGTAGTGGACGCAACTCGTTATAGTTGTTCTTCCCATAAATACGGAAAAATCGGCTTATTGCATTCCTAAATTTCAAACCTGTGAAATCAATCTCGTAATGTTTGCTAAGCCAATTGACATACTCATCTCTCTTTAGGGAAGCAATGACGTTTCCATTCCCAGCCAATTGAAATATATCACCAGGTGAAGCTGTATGTCTTATAAAGTAGTATGGTTTACCATCAAATTCGAAGGTAAAACGAATATTATGATTGTCAAGTTCTCTGACGGCATCACTTTTAACATATGCATCTCCGCCAAATGCGAAATCAATGATAAGCAGCATTGTAGATTTGCCGATAGAATTTGCGCCTGCTTCACCACCAAGAACAATGTTGAGACCTTTATGAAATTGGACAGGTGGACGCATCTGCTCACCAATTTTAAACAGTTCACAACTTATTTCTTTGAGCATCGTATAATCCTTCCTTCCTCTTCGTTTAGTTCAATCTCTCTAAGTGCATATAAGCAGTCAAGAGCATCCACAAGTTCAAGTGGATTATTCACAATATTGCCAAGACTCAATAGAAGCTCGTTGGGAGTCTTCGGTTGATCCAGCTCTCGTAATATGAGAGGCAGCTTCGAAAGTACACTCTCGTTGTATGAGAATAGTTTATTGGGCAGTAACATTGAACACCTCACACGACTGAATAAAATAAGAAATCACAATGGCGCAGAAACGAATATCCTGCTTGGTGATGTTTCTTAACCTTTCTGATAAAGCACTGTAAATCATCTCCGGGCTATTCTTTTTCTCAGCTAATTTCCGGTAAGATTCTTTTATTTGAGCTCTTAACAAATCGTCACTAAATTGCTTGCGTCTTGCCAGGTCTTGCATTGCCTTTTCTATGAATAAGAAGTACTTTGTCACATGCCCCTTAACCTCGTACACAAGAAAAGAGTGCAGGTCTTCATCAATTTTTTCCGGCACGCTCACCGCATCATAGTTAAGCTCAAGGAGCTGCCCCGGTTTTGCTTTGCTTAGATTTATGACAACCTGTGTTATTCCCTTCTCAATGGCTACTTCATCAAGAGTGCGCCGTGTACTACGGGCATCGATCTGAAGCCTCTTTATTGTCTGAAGTTCTCTTTCCTCTGACTTCATATGATTAAAAGTATAATTTTGAAAACAATCGTGACACACTGCAACCAAGTTTTCATATGAAGAAGCCTTGTCTATATTAATACTGGCTATTTCATAATCATCAACCGCATGGTTT
>CAZHLQ010000477.1:0-12105 GCA_964533235.1 uncultured Gudongella sp.
GAGGGTTCCTTCGTATACTCATTCCCAAGCACTACAGCATTTGTATGAAATAAAGCTTCCTTTCCAATGTAGTCGGACTTTTCATCCACGATATTGTTACCAAGTTTATAGACCGAGGAAGTGACCTCCCACTTACCCTCAACTGCAGCAATATTAGATTTTGGAGATGCGATCAACTCCTGTACCTGTCCTCCAGAGGATGTGCAGGATGAAAGTATCAAGGATGAAATTACCAAGACAATCAGCTTGAAAACCTTCATTAGCTCCTCACCTCCCTAGGGAATCCTAAGGTTACGATCGTTCCCTCGTTTTGCTCAGATTCAATGTTGAATACTCCCTCATGAAGCTGCATTATTTCGTCACAAATAGATAATCCAATACCGCTGTGTGACTTACTATTCTTCCCTTTATAGAACTTATCCTTGACATAAGGGAGCTCTTCCTTCGGTATCCCCGGCCCACTATCTTTTATTACAATTCTTAGCAATTTATCATCCTCGACTGCCTTTAGAAATATATCTCCCTCGCCGGTAAATTTAAAAGCATTGTCTAACAGGTTTATCAATACCTGCTTGATCCTGTTCTCATCTCCAATTATTGGTTGGATGGAATCGTCAATGTCAACCTCAAAGTTGATATTGTTGTTTACAGCTCTGGGCATCATCTGGTATACGACCATTTTTATGGTCTCCTTGATATCTACAATATCCTTTGAAAGAGCTATCCTCCCAGAGGTAAACCTTGAGAAATCAAGCAGCTCCTCAACCATATGTGATAATCTATCACTTTCAGTTTCAATTATTTCAAGACCATCCTCAAGAAGGTCCAAGTCAGGCTCACCATCGCTTTTGAGGGTTACAGCCCATCCCTTTATCGATGTAAGTGGTGTTCTAAGCTCGTGAGAAATTGATGAGATAAAGTCGTTCTTAAGGGTTTCTTTTCTTACTATCTCTTCTGCCATATAATTCAACGTGTGTGACAGTCTTCCGATTTCATCCTCAACCTTGACCTGACTTCTTACCTTGAACTGACCGTCTGCCATTTTTTCAGCAACTTCAGTGATCTCTTTTAGAGGCTTTACGATAGTGTTAGCAATAAATACACTTATCAGACCTGAAACTGCGACTACTAATATTCCAAGGATCACTAGAAATCTTGAAATATCCTCGATGACACCATTAGTTGCTTCAAGGCTGGAAATAAATCTGATTATCCCTACAGTATCATCACTATATTGTAAAGGCATCGATACGGCCATTACAGGCTCATCAGAATAAATTACACTACCAGTCCAAACCCCTTTTCCCTTCTCTAAAGCATCCTTGATATCACTAGTTGTGAGTGCTCCCGTGGCTGGTACCCCAAGTGAGTCCATTACAACTTCTCCTGAGATATTTAGTATCTGTACCTGAGCGGAAGTGTTCTGCCAAAAAAGATCAATGTCGTCGATGAGTATTTCTTCCAGATTTCTGTTAGCAAAGTAACGAGCATAAAAAGTTGTAGAGAACTCGATCTGACTACTCAGAATATCCTCTACATTTTTATAGTAATGTGTCTTTATGCCATTTATGAGTAGTATTTCAAGAAATACTACTGTTACGAGAATGATAAGCATGAAGCTTCTTATCAATCTTGATTTGATGCTTCGTTTCATACCGTTCTCCTAATCCTTCGACTTCCACCTGTAGCCTACTCCCCACACTGTCTCGATGAAGGCTGGCTGGCTTGAATCTTCCTCGATCTTAGATCTAAGTCTTCTGATATTAACGTCTACTATTTTAGAATCGCCAACAAAATCCACTCCCCACACATGATTTAGGATCTCGTCTCTCTTAAAAGCCTTGCCTGGATTTTCAATAAATAGCTTTGCAATGGAAAACTCAGTGGGAGTAAGTTCAATTTCCTTTTCGTTCTTATAAAACAATCTTGAGTAAACGTCTATAACAAATGGTTTGAACTCAATCGTCGACCTGTTTTCTTCCTTCTCAGGCTCGAGTCTTCTTTCGAGAGATTTAAGCCTTAGAACCAATTCGGTTGGGTTGAATGGCTTAGTCATATAATCGTCAGTCCCGTATTCCAATCCCATTATTTTATCTATGTCCTGGGTCTTGGCAGTAAGCATTATGATCCCAAGATGTGGATGGTCTGCTCTGAGTTTTTTGCATACCTCGAATCCATCGATTCCTGGAAGCATTACGTCGAGTACAACTATATCAATCCTCTGCTTTGAAGCTAATTCTATTCCTTCTTCACCGCTGCCTGCTTCTATTACGTCGTATCCGGCTCTGTCCAGGTTGATTTTCACAAACTTCCTTATGGATTCTTCATCCTCGACTATCAATACTGATCGTTTCATGTACTCACCCCTGTTCAATTGTTAAAGTTATCAAGTGTATCGAAGCTGTATCCCTCATTCTTTAGATGCTCTATGATTACAGGTAAGGTATCAACCGTAGGCTGCTTTCCCTCGGCATCATGCATCAACACCACAATTATATCCCGTTTCCCATAGGTTTTCATAAACCTTCCCAATATATAGTCTTTTGTCGGATACTTAAGCTCTGAATCTCCATTTACCGTATTCCAGTCATACCACATATAACCCGCTTCTTCAACGGCAGCTACAAATGGTCTCTTATAACCAGCATGAGTACCTCCAGGGAATCTCATCACATTGGTCTGAAAATCATCCCCTAATATACGTTTAAAAGTTTGATCGGCCTTCTCCAAATCAGTTAGAAAATTGGCAGTGCTCCTGTAAATGTAGTCATAAACATGTGAATAAGTGTGATTCCCAATGATGTGTCCATCATCCCACACTGATTTCAATATTTCTGGGAATTTGTCTGCCATACTTCCAACCACAAAAAAAGTAGCTTTTATATCGTATGCTTTTAGAACTTCAAGTATTTGTGGGGTGATATTTGGAGACGGACCATCGTCAAAGGTTAGATATGCGACCTTGCCTTCTATCGGATCTGGATAGGTATCTTCTATCACAGCTTCTGCCTTTTCCATAGCCTTTAGTTCATAGTTTGCAACCAGGTCCGCTAGATAGTTTGTTATCATCTCCCGTTGCTTAGCTTTTGCATTCATTCTTTTGGTCTCATCTAGCTTTTCTTTTATGGAATCCCTAATAGGGTCCTCCTTGATTGAGAAGCTTATATACCTGCTGCTGTCATAAGCCTAAGCTGCGTTGGAGTTTTCACCTAAAATGCTGAAGAGGCTAGTGCTCGCCCATACCAACGCTGCAATCGATACTATAAATACTGTCAAAGCAACTATTTTTCTGGCCATAGCCCTCACCTCCATACACTTCTCTTATTTTATATTATTATACCCTGTGTTGCTTGTAGTTACAAATGTATTAATATCTGGTTACATTAGGTTTACAAAAGCCCCCGAGAATCTTCAAGAGGGCTTTCGTTATACTAATTATCCTTAAATTGTGAATTGTAAAGCCTTTTATACAACCCATTCCTGTCCATAAGCTCCATGTGGGTCCCCTGCTCCTCTACACCTTCTGAAGTAAGTACAAGGATCTCATCCGCATTCTTAATTGTCGACAATCTATGAGCTATTATCAGGGTTGTCCTTCCCAATGAAAGATCCTCAAGGGATTTTTGTACTATCGTTTCAGTCTCGTTATCCAGAGCTGAGGTGGCTTCGTCCAGAATCAAAATTGGTGGATTCTTAAGAAACAGTCTGGCGATCGATATCCGCTGTTTTTGTCCACCGGACAGCTTGATCCCCTTTTCTCCAATGTACGTATTGTAACCATCGGGAAGCGATGTGATAAAATCATGTATGCTGGCTTTTTTTGCCGCCTCCGCTATTTCTTCGTCACCTGACGATGGGTTTCCATAAAGAATGTTATCTTTAATGGTACCAGTAAAGAGAAATACCTCCTGTTGAACCAATCCAATGTTTTTTCTCAGAGATTTAAGCTTAATATTTCTTATGTCTATTCCGTCAATGGTGATCTTACCTTGGGTTATATCATAAAATCTAGGTATAAGATGACATAGGGTGGTTTTACCTGCACCACTTGGACCTACCAGGGCAACCGTCTTGCCTGATTCTATGTCAAGGTTAACACCTGACAAGACCTGGTCTTCTCCATTGTTGTAGCTGAAAGCAACGTCCCTGAAGGATATGCCTTCTTCCACTCTTCCAAGCTCAACAGCATCTTCCTTATCGATTATATCCGGTTTGATTTCCATGATCTCTATGAATCTTTCAAAGCCTGTCATACCATCCTGAAGCTGTTGAGTAAATTCGGTTAGTCTTCTGATGGGCTGCATGAAAAAGTTAACATATAAAGTAAAAGCGAATAGGTCTCCAAGGCTAATAATGCTGCGATAGACAAAATATCCTCCTATTGAAATAACTGTGAGGTTCAACAAACTGGATATCATACCCACTCCTGCAACAAATTCAGCCATGACCTTATAGGATTCTCTTCTGGCTTCTGCAAATGCTGCGTTTCCTTCGCTGAATTTCTCGATTTCGAATTCTTCGTTTGTGAATGATTTTGCGACCCTGACTCCAGAAATACTGTTTTCCAGCTGGGCATTTACGTTTGCTATCCTGTTTCTAACTTTACGAAAAGCATTTTCCATTCTAATCCTCTTATTGATCGCAAACCAAATAAGTACAGGTATAAATGCAAAAATAATTAACGTAAGCCTCCACTCAACAAAAAGAAGAATGACGAAGGAGCCTATAAGCATTATTGTGGATATAAATAGATCCTCTGGTCCGTGGTGGGCAAGTTCTGTTATCTCTCTCAGGTCATTAATGATCCTTGACATTATGTGTCCAGTCTTGGTGTTATCAAAATAGCTGAAGGGTAAAGTTTGTAGATGGGTAAATATATCGCGTCTCATATCATGTTCTATTTTTACACCGAGAAGGTGTCCATAATATGCTACGATATACTGACTTATATACCTGACAATAAAAAGTAATAGCATGACTATGGTCCAGATCGTCAATAGTCTCATATTACCCTCAGGAATAATATCGTTTATCATGTTCTTTGTGAAGACAGGAAATATCAAGTCAAAAAGAGAAATCAGGAATGCAAAGAACATGTCCAGAAAAAATAGCTTCTTATGTGGTTTGTAATAAGATATGAACCTACTTAACATATGATTCGCCTCACTATGAAATACCTATGATTTGTGGTAATATGTATTGACCGATAATTTATTTCGGCACACGAATATTATACAGTAATAACCAATACTATTCAACATCGATACTGCAGGAGGAAACATGAGCCAAATTCTGATCTTTTTAACTACATTCATAATTCAATTCATGATAGCCATGGAAATGAACTTCATTGGACCCCTTGCCCCTTATCTTGCTGGATACTTTGGAATAAGAGACAGCCAAGTGGTTTATTTCAACCTGGGTTATTCTGCAGTTGGACTTTTAGTTCCACTGTTCGGTGTTTGGGCTGACAAATTTGGTACCAAGAGACTTATATCATATGCTCTGGCTCTATTCCTTTCTGGTACCTTGCTGAGCGCTTTCTCATCCTCAGCTATTTCCTTTGCCCTAGGCAGGGTCCTTATTGGTTTGGGATATTTTTCGCTAAGTGGAACGACTATGTCTTATATCTCTGAGTTCGTCGATTATAAAAAGAGAGGAATGGCTGCTGGAATACTGCGAACTGCTTTCGGTTTGGCGATATTTTCCAGCCCACTTTACACGTCGTATCTAACTGGGAGGTTCAATAGTCTAAAAAGCATTTACCTACCACTCAGCGCCCTGGCTGTATTATCCTTATTGATGCTGTGGAAGCTTCCTGAAACTGAGAAAAGTGAAAGCTCAAAATTGGACTTGGATGAATTTATCAGCATCTTAAAGCACCCCAGGACGATCAAGGTACTGGCATCCCTATTCCTGATAATAACTGCTCCAACGATGTTGTATAATTTTCTGTCCATACATTTATCACAAGAATTTAATATGGCCCAACAGGAAATTGGCATAGCCTATTCACTGATAGCTCTTGGAACAATAGCAGGTATCGGTGCAGCAACCTTCCTTGCGGACAGGGTTGGCAAGTTAAGGTTCTCTCGTTATTTCTTTGGACTGATGGTATTATCGTTGATCCCAATTGCCCATGTCCCAGTTGCTACAGCTGCGGTTGCTCTATCAGCCGTGTTTGCATTCGGACTTGATGGAGCCTGGACATCCTATCAGGCTTTTTCATCGGAAATACAGCCAGAAAAAAGAGGCACATTCCTGAGCCTCTTTTATACAGTCAACGCACTTACGATTACCCTGTATTCAATCGTTGGACCTTTTCTATTTGACATTGGTGGTTTGAAGCTAACTACCGCTCTTGGACTGGCAGCTTCTTCGATCGCTTTGGTTATTCTATTCAGATTAAGCAGGTCACCAGCTTAGATTCTACTTTTGATCCAATCGACCATGTCATAAATGACCTGGTCTCTTATTTTTTCATTGAGTATTTCATGAAAAAGACCCTCATATATCCTCAATTCTTTATCCTCAGATGCAATTTTTTCAAAGAAGCTCTTGCTGAGTTCTTTTGGTACAATTGGATCCATTTCGCCATGGCAAATCAAACAAGGTAAAGAAAATTCCTCTACATAGTCGTTAAGACTGTCAGTACCATGAAATAGAAATTCATAATATAAACTCAGCGTCGCCTTGTGGAGCACCATCTGGTCAGAAGCATAATCCCTAAAAACCTGAGGATCGCTGCATATTCCCTCATTTATTGGGTTATTTAAGGTAACTCTGCCAGCTAATGTCTTAAGAGCCTTCATTACACCTTTATTATAGCCCATCGCAGAGGGGAGTCTTCCTGTTGATGGACCGGAAAGTATCACAGCTCGAACTCCATCAGTATATCTTGAGCTGTACAGAGCAGTTATCAATCCTCCCATGCTGTGTCCGAGAAGAAATACCGGTGTACCTTCAGCTTTTTGCTTCACATAAGTCGTTAGTTCTCTTAAGTCATAGACATAATCATCAAAGTCTCTTAAATATCCTCTGTCATCATTTGCGCCATGGCCTCTGAGGTCATATCTTAGTACGCTGAAACCTTTTTTCTTCAAGGATTCCGAAAAATAATCATATCTTCCCATATGCTCGGCAAAACCATGAGTTATAATAACTAATG
Source organism: uncultured Gudongella sp. (assembly GCA_964533235.1). GTDB lineage: Bacteria > Bacillota > Clostridia > Tissierellales > Tissierellaceae > Gudongella. Next base: position 7,169 of record CAZHLQ010000477.1, read on the forward strand.
CTTCAGCATTTTGAACCTTTTCAAAAGAATATTGGATCCTGTATCCATCTCTTAATTCTAGAGTTTCCATCTAATTCCCCCTATGTGTAGAGTTAAAGCTCAAAGACACATTTGGCTGCACCCAGCATCCCTGACTCATTTCCAAATTCTGCAGGCAATATCTCGATCAAGGAAGGATCATTGACCTGGTTTCTGAACTCCCTTAACATTATCTCCCACCATATGTCCATGGATGTTGAAACTCCACCTCCAATTATAAATGCCTGTGGATCCAATATATTTCTAAGTGTTGCCAAATAGACACCAAGGTCCTTGGCAAAGCTGTCTACTGACTCGTTGGCGAATCTATCGGAACCATATGCTTCTACGATCCGGGCACCCTCCATGCGAGTTCCTGAAAATTCATAGTAGTTTTCTTCTAATGCAGTTCCTGATACATATCTTTCAACACAGCCATTTTGTCCACAGGTACATTTTCTTCCGCCTGGCTTTAGTATTGAATGTCCCAGTTCAGCGGCCCTAAAGCTCGAACCCCTCCACAAACCCAGCTTTGGAAGCCATATTGCCCCTCCCAATCCCGTACCTAATGTCAGCATAACAAAGCTGCTGAAGCCTTTACCCGCTCCAAGCCATGCTTCACATATAGCAGCGCAGTTGGCGTCATTTTCCACTACTACGGGAAGAGGTAATAGTTCACGTAGGCCGGTCTTAACATCAGTCCAGGCCCAGCCTTTTATATTGCCTCCTACAGCCATTATTTTCCCTTTCTCCCAGTCGACGAAGCCAGGAGAACCAATTCCCACTCCTATGATATCCTCTCCGTCAGATAGAGTTTTGACCATATCTGCCAGCTGTTTAATAACCTTCTGAGGATCACCCTCGTTCATTGTCTTGACACTTGACTTTTTTAAAATACTTCCGTCCTCCAGAACAAGTGCTCCGTTGATCTTTGTTCCTCCAAGGTCCAAGCCTACTGCCTTTCTCATAGTCATTCCCCCATTTTAATCAAAAGTTCGTCAATAAGTGTCGTTACCTCTGATTCCCTTGGTACTGACTTATTTTCAACATTCTCCAAATAATAATTTTTAAGAAGCATTATTCTAAGTATACTCTCATCAATTCTTTCTTCAGATATTGATCCCTCCTGGATGCTTAAATCAAGTCTTTGAATAGATTTTTGAACTGGCTCGACGCCATGGCAGACAAGTGCTGTATCCCCTCCTGCCTTTATAAATTCAACCACTGCTTCATCAATGGTATGATTATCTGTTATAGCACCCATGGTCATATCGTCCGAAAAAACTACACCGTTGAAACCAAGCTGACCTCTCAATAGTTCACTGATCGTATTAACAGAAAGTGTGGCTGGTAAGTCATCAACTGCTTCAATGAGCAAGTGACCTACCATGATCGCAGGCAAACCTCCATTTATCGTCTCTATGAAAGGTATAAATTCGAAGCCAAACAATTCCTCAATATCCTTTTCTATCCTTGGTAGGGCTGAATGTGAATCTACAGATGTATCCCCATGTCCTGGAAAATGCTTCCCTACTGGGATTATCCCTGCTTCTGACATCCCGCGTATAATGCTGTTGCCATTCCTGGCTGATATCTCCGGGTCTCTGCTTATGGCTCTGTCTCCTATAACAGGATTGGATGGATTCGAGTTTACATCAAGTACAGGACTGAAATTAAGGTTTATCCCAAGTGTCTTAAGCTTTAAGGCCTGTGTGTAGCCATAAAAATAGGAAAGCTCCTGATCATCCAAATCTCCAAGTACGGACACTGACGGTAGATTTTTAAATATCCCGGAAAGTCTTGTAACTCTTCCGCCTTCTTCATCTATCCCTATAAATAGAGGTAATACATTGTCTGAGTTAGCATCATTTAAGCTTTTCAGTAGTGTATTGACCTGGTCTGAATCTACTATATTTCGTTGAAATAGGATTACTCCTCCAATCTTCCCCTGGGAGATCAGCTTCAGCTCTTCATCAGTTGCTGCAGCTCCCTCAATACCCATCATTAGAAGTTGACCCAGTTTATCTTCAAGAGACATTTCCCCGATCCTGACTTTGATCATCTCCTCCACTGTCGGCTCAGGTTCCTCAATAATGGGCTGATGGTCATTCCCAGGCTCTACTGTTACCGGAAGCGTAGATTCATTTTGCTCTTCTTCTGGTGAGCACCCAAATACATTTATTATAAGGATGAAAGCCGTTATCCACAAAAAAATTCTGCCTGGTTTAATTCTCATTTTATCAGCACCTGTCTCCAATGAATTCCCTCAGTAGTGAATTGGGGGGTATTTGACTTTCATTTTCAATCGTTCTGAAATATCTCAAAAATTTTATCAGCTTCTTAGCCTCACTGAAGTGAACACTTTCAGGTCCAATCTCCTCAAGTAGCGGCAATATATACTTTTTCAGAACTGACATCTCGTACACCAATGAGGAATTGAACATAGCATCTGCTTCCTCCTGGAATGGGAAAATATGCTTCTCTTCTCCTTCCCTGACTCCCTGCCACATTTCAAAGGTTCTCAGTGGTCCATTCCCTCTGTACTTGACGTCCCGTACCATTCTTCTAATAAGTCTGGTGTCGGTTGTTGCGATCCTGTTGTGGTTATCAATATTAAGTTGAGTCAGAGCAGAGATATACACCTTGAATTTATTCTTCTCCGGGATACCCCCTGTAAGCTTAGGATTAAGAGCATGTATGCCTTCGATAACGATAGGGTGATCCTTATCTACCTTTATCCATTTCCCTGATTTTTCTCTTGAGCCAGTAACAAAATTGAACTTTGGAAGCTCAATGGTTTCTCCCTCCAGTAGCGAAATCAAGTCCATATTGAAGGATTCAAGATCTATAGCCTCCAATGCCTCAAAATCTGGCTGACCATCCTTCTTTAACGGTGTTTTATCTCGGTCCACAAAGTAATCGTCGACTGAAATCGCTACAGGTCTCTTGCCATTTACTCTAAGCTGAGTCGACAGCCTGCCTGCAAAGGTAGTCTTACCAGATGATGATGGACCAGCTATCAATATCATCGTAATATCATTGTCTTTGGTTATCCTATCAGCTATTTCAGCAATCCTCTTTTCATGTAAGGCTTCCGAAATCCTAATGATCTCCTCGATATCTCCATTTATGATCTTTTCATTCAATGAACCAATATTTGAAAGATCTAGTATCTCAAGCCAGTCATTAGCCTCTTTGAAAATTTTTGCCAGGTTTCTTTGATCATGGAAGTTATTCATATTGTAATGATTTTTTCTGCTTGGGAATAGTATGATCACTCCTGGGTAGTAGTATTTGAGCATAAACTCCTCAACATAACCTGTTGATGGAGCCAGATAGCCGTGGAAGGAGTCGATGTGCTCTCCTATGTTATAAAGACTGACCTTCTCCTTCTCAAGAGTTGAGAATAGCCGTACCTTGTCCTTGTAGCCCTCTCTTCTGAAAATATCGATTGCTTCAGCCCTCGGATGATCATTTCGCCTAATAGGAGTATCCCTTTTGATTATCTCCCTCATTCGTTCCTCAAGAGCTCTTGTCTCACTAAAGGATATTCCATGCTTGTCGTCCAGCTCTGCGTAAAGTCCAGGTCCCAGGAAATGATGGATCAATGCATCATTTCCTGGGAATAGCTCTCTGCATGCAATAATGAATACTGCAGATATGGTCTTTGTATATATCCTGTAACCATCTACATCACGGTTGTCTATGAACTGTACTACCATATCCGCTTCAGGACTCTTATAGAGAGGCCATATCTCATTGCCTATCCTGGCACCCAAATATTTTTTATGGTCTACACCATAAACCATTTTAGAGACTTCTTCAAGAGATGATCCCTTTTGGACTTCCAATTCTCCAAAGCCTTCAACCTTTATCTTTATCAAGTCATTCATAGTAGCCCTCCTTTATAAGAATAGCTCTCTCTCTATCCTCTCGTATAGTTTATCTGGTTCTGCTAAAAACTCTCTGCCATTTAAGTATTCAAGCTTATCAACAAGTCCATCCAAAACTATTCTATAACCATGGAGCCACTGATTGTCCAAACCAAAGTTAATTCTAAACTCCTCGTTAACATTATGCCTGCCATATTTTCTGTCTCCAATAACAGGGTATCCCATAGCCTGGAGCGTGCTCCTTATTTGATGGGTTCTTCCAGTTATAAGCTCTACCTCAAGAAGAGTATACCCTGCCCTCGATGACAAAACTCTGAATTTTGTATGGATCTCCTTTGATCCCTCTACTTTTTCGTCAGCAATATCAACCAGGTTTTTGTCCTCATCCTTCGTCAAAAATCCTTTGTGCTCAAAGTCCTTGGAGATAGATCCTTTGATGATAGTCTTGTAGTATTTTTTTACTTTTCCTTCCTTAATTGCCTTATTTACAAGCTTTAGGGCATCATAATTTTTTGCACCGATAATAATACCAGATGTATTGCGATCTAATCGGTTGCATATCGAAGGAGAAAACGTCTTCTCTAACCTTGGTAAATAATCACCTTTATTGATAAGGTAGGTAGTCAAAGAATCGACTATGTTCTCTTCGAATTCATCGCCGGCACCATGTGAAAGCAGACCTACGGGCTTATTTATCAAAACCAGATTTTCATCCTCATAGATTATTCTAGGTAAAAGCTTTGACTCCCTTGGCTCTCTCGATCCCATAAATTTTTCTATTGTTTCATCCGAAAGAAAAAGTTGTATGATGTCGCCCTCTGAGATCATCATCTCCGGAGTTGCCTTAGCCCCATTTACCTTGATATTTTTCTTCCTCAGCATCTTGTAAATGAAGCCTGTACCTGCTTCATCCATATATTTCTTTAAAAACCTGTCAAGCCTTTGATTACTGTCGTTTCTTTCTATCTTTATCTCTCTCAAAGTTTATCTCACCTTTTCCTCTTTATTATGCTATAATTATACTAT
>CAZHLQ010000478.1:0-4803 GCA_964533235.1 uncultured Gudongella sp.
TTTTTTTGCTACTGAATTTGTATAGGGTACTTTTTTCTTCCTCTAAATACATATATATACTTAAAGCCTAGGTCCTTTAGGGCTCTCTCCGCTAGCTTGTACTCATAACCAATATGATGTATGGTGTGGGAATCTGACCCGAAGGTTATTATTTCACCTCCTAAATCTTTATAAAGTTTTAGGATCTGATGCTTAGGGTGAAACCCTTCAAGATTATACCTTAAGCCTCCAGTATTGACTTCAATGCCTTTTCCTTTTTCAATCAGTCTCTTGAGTATTATCTCAATTTTATCCATATAATTATCATATTTGATTGGAGTTCCGTCGGTAAACAGGTAACGGTCTATGTAATCCAAATGACCAAGCACATCGTAGTCATCAAATGCATCGACACACTCGAGAACAGAGTCATAGTACCTGCTTATTATTTCTGACTGAGAAAGCTCCATTTTATCAAAGTCGAGGTAAATATCCTTATTATCTATCGCATGAATAGACATGATCACAAAATCGAAACCATAATCTGAAATGAATTTAGAGTATCTGTCTGCTAGATGTGGCTGCATACCGATCTCAACTCCACCAAGAACCTCTATTTTCTCTTTGTAGGTATACTTGACTCTGTTAATGTCTCTAAAGTAATCGAGAGGTCTAAACATTAAATCAATTTTTTCTTTAGTAGCTTCGAAATCCACATGGTCGGTAAAGCAAATTGCACGAAGATTTTTCTCGATAGCTGTCTTAACTATAGCTTCCATAGGTGTTTTTGAATCCAGTGAGAAGTCACTGTGTACATGAAAGTCATACATAATTTCCTGCATCTCCAGTCTATTTGGTCGTTTTATACATTCTAGCAGAAAAACTACTTGTTTTCAATCTTATCAAAGGAGCTTTGTTGTCAAAGGAACTAAGCATCAGATTATTAGGAAGCTGATAATATGAACAATGTTGATTATGCATCATCATTTGGGGTAAATGAAGTGTATAGAAAACACAAAGGAGAGATCAACTTATGAAATTGAATAAGATTATTGAAGAAAAAAGAAAACAAATGGAAAAAGCAAAAAAAATTGAAACCGCGAAAAATGTAGCTGTTGGAACAGCAATAGGAACAGCACTTGGAGCAGCTGCAGGATTGCTATTCGCACCTAAGTCAGGGAAGGAAACAAGAGAAGATATATCTAAGAAGTCCAAAGAGGTTGCTGACACAGTCAAGGAGAAGGTAGAAGAGCAGCTTGATGTAACCAAGGAGCAGCTAGATAAGGTTAAAACAGAAGTTGGGAAAAACTGGGGCGACCTTAAAGAAAAAGTAAAAAAAGAAAAGGAAGCTGCTGAAGAAAAGGTTGAGGAAGTAGCTGAGGCCGTTGAAGAGACTCTGGAAGAAGAGACTAAAGAATAACTTTTGCAAATCTAAGGGGGTATTGATATGGACGTAACCTTGACATTGCAAGATTTGCTGAAGTTGATCTTGTTTTTACTTGGTATCGGAGTTCTTGGATATCTGCTTCTGATACTTAGGAATGTAAATAAAACAATTGGTCAGGCACAGGGTTTGTTGGAGGAAAATGCGAAGGAGTTAGATTCAACTATCAAACAGCTTCCAGAGATCACTGCCAATATCAACAAGCTGACCAATGAAACAACAAAATTGGTATCTGAAATGTCTCCGGATATAAGTGGAGTGGTCCACAATGTTAATGGTATAACCTCCAAGATAGATGATATTGCTAACATTGTTGACAAAACTGGTCATACGGTTGAGGATACAGTGGGACTATTAACTGATACCTTGGCTGAAACTGCACTGGCTTTTCAGTTTAACGCTAAAAATGTTACAAGCTATATAGAGATAATCAAGGAGATCATCGAAATCGTAAGAAGCAGCTTGAAGAAGTATTAGAGAACCCGGTAAAGGGTTCTTTTTTTCAACATTATTGATATCTTTACAATTATTGGTATACTAGTATTATGATGCAGCCTGATGTAAGGCTATGCAATTTTCATAGGAAAAAGAGGAAAATTGGTATGAGAAAAATTAAATTTATAATTAATCCATCTTCTGGCAGACAAGCTATGGAGAAAAAAATAGATACTCTTTGCAAGCTGCTTCTTGACGACGGTTATATTATAGGCAAATACTTTACAAAAAATAAATATGATGCGATGCTGGAGGCTAGAAGAACATGTGAAGAAGATTTCGATCTTATCATCGTATGCGGTGGAGATGGAACTGTAAATGAAGTTGTGAAGGGCATTGTCACAGGTAGCCGAAGATTACCAATAGCTATTCTGGCAAGTGGTACAGTTAACGATTTTGCCAATTATCTTGAAATACCTCGAAACACTTATGAATTTTTTGATTTGATAAAACGGAATAAGATAGTAGATGTTGATATTGGTAGTGTAAACGAAGACTATTTTGTTAATGTTGCTGCAGGAGGATTGCTGACTAACGTGGCTTATCAGGCACAACCAGACGTAAAGGCTGTTCTGGGAAGAATGGCATATTACCTGGAGGGACTTAGAGAATTGGCAAACCAGGGATTAGAGACTGTAAAGGTTTCGATCCATAGTGACGAGTTTACTTCTGAAGAGGACATTCTTTTATTTGTGATTTCCAACAGCTCATCTATCGGAGGTTTTACAAAGCTTGCACCAGAGGCTGATGTTGTCGATGGACTTCTGGATGTTGTACTTATTAAGAAGGCGGACGTTGCAGAACTGGTGAACATTTTTGTAAACGTTTTAACAGGAGAACATATCAACCACCCAAAAGTGATATACTATAAGACAAAGAAGGTCATGGTTGAATCTGACAGAAAGATAGTTATTGACATAGATGGAGAATACGGAGGTAGGCTGCCTGCAGAATTTAAGGTGATCCCAAAAGGTTTGAGCATACTCGTATAGGAGGTTGATGATGGCAAACAACAGAAATAAAAACGTAGAGTCCATTGAAAAGCATCTCAGGAAGGTTGATTATATCATCAGAAAAAATGGAAGGATGATATTAAGCGACTTTGGTATAACCGTACCCCAATTTACAGCTCTTCAGGCGCTAATAAACAATGGAGATATGACAATTGGAGAACTAAGTCAACAAATGGACCTCGCCTGCAGTACAATTACTGATCTTATAGATAGAATGGAAAAAAATGATCTGGTCAAGCGTGAAAAGGATCAAAAGGACAAGCGAGTCGTCCGAGTGATAGTGTTGGCAAGAGGTCATGATATTCTTCAAAAGGTCCTTGAAAGAAGGATCATCTTCCTTGAGAGTAAGTTGGAAGGTCTGTCCTTGGACGAAGTGGCTGGTTTAAAATCGGCTCTTGAAAAGCTCTATTTTGAAATGAATGAAGATAAATAACTTAAAGCCAGAGGTGTTTAAATGAAGCTGATAAATAATGACTTTAGGGTTTTAGACACATACGTCAAGAGTAAGAAAGAAGAGGCTTACCTGGTTGAAAGAATTAACCAACCAGGGCAGGTCTTTTTTTTGAAAATTTTAGAACCCCACAAAAGCAATAGGTGTATCCAGAACTTTATTGAGAACTTTAAAGAGTATGAAAATATTTCTCATAGATTTTTGCTTGGTACTTATGAGTTTGGTCTAATTGAAAGCCTCAACCTAAAGCCAATAAGTGGCAGATTATACTATGCTTTGTCTGAATATACTTTTGGTACGACCTTAGCTGATTTAAAGGATGGGTTTAGTTCTCTAGAAGTTGCTAAGATCATGGCACAGCTGATGGAGGTATTGGACTACCTACATTTTCGAGGATTTACCTACAGGGCACTTAGTCCAGAAAAAGTATACTTAAGCACTGATGGTGAGATTAAGCTCCTTAATATTTCAACGCTTACTGAATACTTCTATGAAAAAGAAAGGATAAATTCCATACAGGAGTTTATTGCTCCAGAATTTTTTAACCGCGATTCTGAAGTAGACTATAAGGCTGATTATTATTCATTAGGTATAATGATCAATAAATATCTACTCCCCTTATTAGATCAGGATAGTGCGGAATATCGTGAGATAGAATCAATGACTGATGAGATGCTTAAGAAAGAGCCTGGGAACAGGAATTTAAATTTGTCAGATACCCGCAAAACTCTGGAGAGATTATTCAGTTTCAACACAGGTACAGATTTTTTGAAGGAAAGAGATGTACTTCAGCTAGTAAATTCTAAAGCAATAGGACATGAATCAGAGCTTCTTGAGCTCGAGCAGCTGGAAGAGCTTGTAGATTCCAATAACTCCATATATAACATGGTCATGATTGAAGGTAGTTTAGGATCAGGAAAGAGCTACCTACTTGATGCATTTCTAAGGAAGGCATCGCTTAGAGGAGCCTTCACAAAAGTAGTCGATATCTCAGGTGGCAAGTCTATTGGGTTTGATACATTCAGAGATTTCCTATTGGATATGCTATCAGCCTCAGAACTTCAATTTAAGCTAACAAAAATTGACGATATAATTACTATTAAACATGATGAACTGGAGAAGGAGTTCTCACTAAGTCTTCCAGGAAGCCTGTTTAAGCTTTATGATCTATTAGCAGAAAGTTTGATAAACAGATCAAAAATTGAAAGTATATTTATTGGTATCAACGACATAGAGGTTTCAAATACGAGTATCTTAGGTATGCTTGATTTTTTACTTGCAAAATTCAAAGGCAGCAGGATTCTCGTAATAGTAACCTATAATCAGACTGGTGTTAACGACAAGGATGCTGAAAGGCAATTTGAGGATTGGATATCCAGGAATAGTGCTTTAAGGATAAAAACCTCAAACTTGTCCTTAGA
>CAZHLQ010000479.1:0-1687 GCA_964533235.1 uncultured Gudongella sp.
TGTTCGGTATTATTTTGCTTATCGGTATGTTTCTTATCCTTCTGTCACGTTTTCTCATTTTTTTACCACTCCGATCACAGTTTCACCCGCTACCACCCTGCTGTCAATTTTTACGACAGGCACTACAGACGGAGGCAGATAGACATCGACCTTTGAACCAAGCTTTATCATACCATAACGCTGTCCTCTGTCCAGAGTGTCGCCTTTGTTGACTCTGCACACTATCCTGCGCGCAAGTATACCTGCGATCTGCACAAGGAGGAAGCGCCCCTCTTCTGATTTGGCACCTACGTAGAAACGCTCGTTTATCTCAGAGGCCTTGGGTGCTATCGCAAACCACTTCTTGCCGGGGACATATTTGACATATTCGACCCTGCCGGATGTTGGGAAACGGTTCACATGAACATCCAATCCATTCATGAATATGCCTATCTTCGTAGCCTTCCCTGTATATTCGTGGTCTACTTCCTCAATTTCTACCACTTTTCCGTCAGCCGGACTTACCCATCCGGCAGTTGCTTCAGGTGTCCTTTCCGGATCACGGTAAAACCATATAGCCAGCATCATGGGAAATGCAAGTATCACGGATATCCACGGGGATATCAATCCGCCCCCGATGACCATGAAGGCAAGTCCGCCTATTGTTGGCAGTCCGTCTCGTGCGAGCTTCAATCAAGTTCTCCTTCGTCATCGGTCTTTACTATGCTTACGTCTGCGACAAAATCTCCGTCATCCAGCCTTACCACTTTGTACCCCGTTGCGGTACGGCTAAGGCTTGAGACTTCGTTGGTGTTGATGCGTACCATCCTGCCCTTGCTGCTTATTACAACTATTTCCTGGTCATCTGCTACTCCCCATGCTCCGACCAGCTTCCCTGTTTTATCGGAGAGCTTCATTGCCCTTACTCCGTAACCGGCACGATGGTGCTGGGTAAACTCTGAGTATTTTGTCCTCTTGCCTATCCCCTGCTCGCTTATAAAAAATACCTGGCGTCCTTCTGTGACGACATCGCAGCCAACTACACAGTCCCCGTCATCCAGCCTCATCCCGCGAACTCCCTGCGCCTGACGACCCAGGGGACGGAACTCCTCTTCGAGGACTCTGAGCGTCTGCCCCATCGATGTTGTAAGAAGAAGTTCATCTTTTCCGCTTGTCACACGGACTCTTGCGATGTTGTCGTCAGGAAGGAGTGTAAGGACTCTGCGGCCTGCTCTGGTCAAACCTTCAAGCTCTTCAACAGGCAGGCGCTTTGCCGTTCCTTTGCATGTGACAAAGAAGACATATTTTGCCCCGTCAAGACTGCTGTCTTTTATCGCTACCACACGTTCTTCCTTTTCAAGTGTCACTATTGTCCCTACAAGTTTGCCTTTGCCTGTTTTTGGTTCAGGCAGAGAAAAGCCCCTTACTCCGAACACTCTTCCCAGACTTGTGAAAAGATATAGGGTCCTGTGGGTGTTTGTTATGGTAAGAAGGGCTATTTCATCTTCAGCTTTTGTAGTAACACCCTTTACTCCCTTACCCCCTCTTGACTGTACCCTGTAATCCTGCAGCGGCATACGTCTGATATAACCATCTCTGCTTAGCGCAACAACGATCTCCTCTTCAGGGATGAGGTCTTCATCAGACACCTCTTCAACAGAGTTTTCGATGTCTGTTCTCCTCTTGTCGGAATACTGTCTGCGGACCT
>CAZHLQ010000480.1:0-1876 GCA_964533235.1 uncultured Gudongella sp.
ATTATGAATGGTCTCATAAATAGTAGTAAAAAAGAAGAAGAATTTGTGAATACTATTCCAGAAAATGTTTTAGAGGATTATGTTAAAATGCCAAATCAAGACTTTTATAACGAAGGAATATCCCCAAAAACACAAAATGAGTTTGGGATTGGGTTTTGTTTAAAAGACCATCTCATAACTATTCCAATAAGAGATGAAATAGGAAATTTGGTTGGAGTTAAGGCTAGGCAATCATCTTGGATTGACAATTATGAGTTTGAATCTAAGTATATCTATCTTCACAAGTGTCCAAAAAGCAAGATAGTTTTTAACTTAGATAAAGCTTATGAACACATAATAAACAAAGGAAAATGTTATGTGTTTGAATCTGAAAAGTCTGTGATGAAGATGTGGGATTTTGGTGTAAAAAATGCAGTAGCTATAGGTGGTCATTGCTTTAGTAAAAGACAAGTTGAACTTATAGGAAGAATTGGAGCTGTTGAAATAATAGTGTGTTTTGACAAAGATGTAGGCATAGAAGAATTAGAAAAAGAATCTAGCAAATTTATAAAGTCATCATTTATATTTGACAAAAATAATTTACTAAAGGAAAAAGACAGTCCTATAGACAATGGCTTAGAAATATTTAAAAAATTAAGTTCGGAAAGGATTAAAAATGACAAGAATTTCGTATAGTGGACTCTCTACATACAAACAGTGTCCAAGAAAATATAATTTTATATATAACAAAGGGTGTCGTTCTTCAGAAAGCACTTTGGCATTAGAACTTGGACATTTTTTACATGAAGTGCTAGAAGACAAAATAAATATGATTATTGAAAATAAAATAGAAAATGATAAATTAAAAGACAAATTATCAGTTGGAATCAAAGAACTAAGAGAAAAATATGACCTATCAGATTATGAAGAAAAATTAGACATGTTTTATGATAGAATTTTTTCAGACGAACAGTTTGATGGTTGGACTCCTATCTATACAGAAATGCCATTTGAGTTTGAATTTAATGGATTTATGTTTAATGGGTTTATAGATTTGGTATTAGAAAAAAATGGAGAATATAAAGTAAAAGATTATAAGAGTTCAAAAAAGGTATTCGATGAAAAAGAATTGCCAACAAACTTACAATTCTTTATTTATTGTTTAGCTATAGAAAAAATACTTGGAAAGCCTTCTGTAGAACACGAATTTGACTTTATATTGTTGGGAGAAAAACAAAATGCTCTTACAAGAGGATTTTACAACAGAGGAATAAAGGCATTAACTGAATTGACAAATAGGTTAAAAAATGATAATATATTTAAACCAAAACCATCCCCATTATGTCATTATTGTCATTTAAGTGACAATACAATAGTAGGAAGTACATGGTTTAATGGATTGTGTGAGTATTATAGTTTATGGACTCCACAAAACAAAACATATGAGGTAAACAAAATTTGGGAGGATTAATTTATGAATTATACATCTTTACATTTACATGACTCAAAAGGCTCTTTATTAGATTCAATATTAACTATAGACCAAATAGTTGGATTTGCTAAAAGTAACAATATGAAAAGTATAGCATTAACAAATCATGGAAAAATGCACAGCTATGTAGAGTTTCATGAAAAATGCACAAAAAACGGAATAAAACCAGTACATGGATGTGAAATATATTTGGTTGATGATTTGTTAGAGAATAAAGAAAAAAGATACCATATGATACTGTTGGCTAAAAATAAAATTGGTTTAAACAATTTATTCAAAATTTCAAAAATATCTCATAAAAATCAACACTATAAACCAATAATAGATTTAAAAACTATAAAAGAAAATGGATTAGGAGAGGGAATAATATGTTTGACAGCGTGCATTGCTGGCTTTATATACAAA
>CAZHLQ010000481.1:0-1663 GCA_964533235.1 uncultured Gudongella sp.
GTATACCATTGCTTCTTGTAGCTCTCGGTGGAATGTTTAGCGAAAGAAGTGGGGTCGTAAATATAGCGTTGGAAGGGATAATGCTATTTGGTGCATTCTTTGGTGCCTTGTTCGTATATTTCGTACAACGATCTGGCATGAATCCTCAGACTATACTCCTTCTTGGTATGCTTGTTGCCGCGATATCAGGTTTGATTTATTCGCTGCTGCTATCATTTGCAGCTGTAACCATGAAAGCCAACCAGGTAATCACTGGTACATCGCTAAACATGTTGATTCCAGCAGTAATACTGCTTTTCTCAAAGATGTTTTTCAATAGCGATGGAATAACGACGAACATGAATTTTTATATTCGAGAAGTTCCGATTCTAGGCAAGATCCCAATAATTGGACCAATGCTTTTCCAAAGAACTTATCTAACTGTCATCATAGGCTTCATATTTCTTGCAGCTTCGATAATCCTTCTTTATAAGACCAAATTCGGCTTAAGATTGATGGCATGCGGAGAGCACCCTCATGCAGCAGATTCAGTAGGGATCAACGTCTACAAAATGAGGTACGCTGGTGTTAGTCTTTCTGGAATTCTAGGAGGCATTGGTGGGTTTTTCTACTCGGTTGGAGTTATGGATGGAAATGTAAGTGGACACAGTGGAGTTGCCGGCTTCGGATTCCTTGCGCTGGCAGTAATGATATTCGGGCAGTGGAAACCAATAAGGATCTTTATGGCAGCTATGTTCTTTGCTTTTTTAAGGACCCTGGCATATTCTATATCCTTGATACCATTCCTTGCAGATCTGGGCATAAACCAAACCTACTACAAAATGCTTCCATATCTAGCTACAATGGTCGTTCTGGCATTCACCTCAAAGAGGTCAAGAGCACCTAAGGCAGAGGGTATTCCGTACGACAAATCACAAAGATAAAGGACCCCAAAAGGGATCCTTTTTTATTTGCTCACATGTGATATTTGTTTAAAGCTGTGCTATAATGATAGGAAAATGAAAATAGGAAGTGATTAGATGAAGTATTCAGTTGATAAGCTTGTTTTCGATATTAACCCTGATTTAAAGTTTGGGATCATAATAGGAAGGGGCTTAAAGAATTCGGAAACGACAGCAGAGGATGAAGCTAGACTTAGAGCAGCAGAAGATAATATGAGGACGAAAATAAAGCCGGAGGAAATACGTGAGCTAAGGAATGTTTCGTTGTACAGAGACATTATGAGCAGATCAGGTATAAATCCAAATAAATACATGGCATCGGTTGAAGCTATGTATAAACGTATAATTAAGGGAGGTCAGCTGCCAATAATAAATGCTCTTGTAGATTTATGCAATGCTGTTGCTGTTGAGGAAATAATCTCCTTAGGTGCTCACAACCTTGATGATATAAAGGATGATATGGAGGTTAGATTCAGCAGAGAAGGGGATGTTTTCCTTCCATTTGGAGAAACCGAGTATGAGAATGTTGAACCAGGAGAAATGGTTTTTACTAGCGGCAACGTAGTTCAAACGAGAAAATGGCTGTGGAGACAAAGTGAACTTGGAAAAACTGATTTAGACAGTAATTATATAGTATTTCAGCTAGTTGGCTTTGGTGGAGATGACGATAGGTCTTTGGAAAGAGCAATGGGGTCAATTGAAGAGCTTGTAAAAAATAGATT
>CAZHLQ010000482.1:0-7067 GCA_964533235.1 uncultured Gudongella sp.
ATATTAAGAATAAGAGCCGGCAATCGCCGACTCTTTTGCCCTTCCTATTTGTTGAGCTTTTTCTCTACCCTTGGTGCTCGAAGTCTGTGTGCCTGCGGCATGTTTGATCCAAGCAATGGAAGAAGATAATATTTAAATTCATCTGTAACACCATTCCCGGCCTCATTGATGAATTCATCAGGCATTGAACGTGTATTTCTAGCTACTTCAGATAACTGCGTAAGTCTATAGTCTACTGAATAAATACCTGTTCTGTGTATAGTCACAGAGCCGTCCACATTATGCCACAGAGCATATTGCGCAGCCTTTTCTCCCACCTCTCTGGCTTCCTGCTGGTCTACGTCTGAAACGCAGCCAATAAAGGATCTTTGAAGATATCCAAAGGTGTCGCTTCTTACCCTCTTGATCCCCAGTCTTTCCTTGATCAGATCAGAAAGAAGATCTCCTAAAGCGCCAGTTCCTGAAAGCTGAACGTTGCCATGACTATCGACCTCCACCTCCTTGGAGAGGCTGGATATTATAGGCGTTCCATTTTCATCAGCGATGCCTTCGGAAACAGCAATTATGCATCTTCCGTATTTATCGTATACTTCCTTGACATCTGATATAAAGCTGTCTGAATTAAAAGGCCTTTCAGGAAGATAAATCAAATGTGGACCATCGTCAGGGTACTTTTGAGCCATTGCGGCAGCAGCAGTTAAAAAGCCTGCATTCCTTCCCATAACGACTCCTATATATACGCCAGCTAATGCCTTGACGTCAAGGTTGACTCCAATGAAGGCCTGGGCAACGAACTTAGCCGCGGAGCCATACCCCGGACAGTGGTCATTTACTCTCAGATCGTTGTCTATTGTCTTGGGAATGTGGATCGCCCTAAGCTCGTACCCTGATTGCATTGCTTTTTCATTTACTATCCTCACTGTGTCAGCTGAGTCGTTACCTCCTATGTAGAAGAAATAACGTATGTTGTGTGCCTCAAGCACTTTGAATATCTTGTTGCAATATTCGTCGTCCGGTTTATCTCTTGTAGATAGAAGTGCTGAGGATGGAGTACAGGCTACCTTTTCAAGATTATTGGTAGTCTCCTGGGTCAGATCAAGGAATTCCTCGTTGATGATCCCTCTAACTCCATTCAGTGCTCCGTATATCTTTTGTACCTGTGGAAATTTTCTTGCTTCAAGGACTACTCCAACCATAGACTGGTTGATCACAGCGGTTGGTCCTCCGCCTTGTGCAACTAAGACATTTCCTTCCAGTTTCATAATTTATCCCCCTTTATCGGTTGTCTCTCTTACAATCACTGAGTTCTATTGATATCATGATATCAGATATCAAGCCCTGATTCAACAAGCTATAGTTGGGATAACGATTTCTTATATGGAATAAAAACAAGTACTATGTTATAATTGAGACAAACATTGCCAGGGAGGTATTTTTATGGAAAAATCAATGATCAGGATGAGAATGAGCGCTCACGATGCCCATTACGGCGGGAATCTTGTTGACGGAGCAAGGATGCTAGGTCTTTTTGGAGACGTTGCTACAGAGCTGCTGATAAGACTTGACGGTGATGAAGGTCTATTCGTTGCATACGATAAGGTCGAGTTCAAGGCACCAGTATTTTCAGGAGATTACATCGAGGCAGTTGGTGAGATAGTAAGCGTTGGCAATACATCAAGAAAGATGAAGTTCGAAGCAAGAAAGGTTATCATACCAAGACCAGATATCAATGAGTCAGCCTGCGACGTACTTGCAGAGCCGATCGTAGTATGTGTTGCAGAAGGAACCTGCGTAGTGCCGAAGGAGAAGAAGAGGAAGTAATTAACAGTGAATAGTGAACAGTGAACAGTGAATAGTGAATAGTGAACAAGGAAACCTATTAGCAGTCAGTAGGAAGCATGTAGCTCCTTTCCAACTCTTCCAACATTCCAACTAACCAACTGTCCAACTAACCTACTGTCCAACTAACCAACAGTCCAACTTAAACAAAGGAGCTGATATAATGGAAAAATTGATAATCACCGCTGCCATCTGCGGGGCAGAGGTAACTAAGGAAAACAACCCAAATGTTCCATATACAATTGAAGAAATTGGAAGAGAAGCAGAGTCTGCCTACAAAGCAGGAGCCAGCATCATCCATCTTCACGTAAGAGAGGACGACGGAACACCAACTCAAAGCAAGGAAAGATTCAAGCTTGCAATGGATGAGATCAGGAGAAGATGCCCTGATGTAATAATCCAGCCTTCAACAGGCGGAGCTGTTGGAATGACAGATGAAGAGAGACTCCAGCCAACTGAGCTGTATCCTGAGATGGCAACTCTTGACTGTGGAACTCTTAACTTTGGCGGAGACGAGATATTCGTAAACACTGAGACGACTATCAAAAACTTTGGAAGGATAATGATCGAAAGAGATATCAAGCCTGAGGTCGAGGTGTTCGACAAGGGTATGATCGATTACGCGATCAAGTTCCAGAAGCAAGGATTTATAAAGGCTCCAATGCACTTCGACTTCGTACTTGGAGTGCAGATGGCAGCTACTGCAAGAGATCTTGCATTTATGGTAGACAGTATCCCTCAGGGATCCACCTGGACGGCAGCAGGCATTGGAAGAAGCCAATTTCAGATTGCAGCCCTTACCATAGTAATGGGAGGAAACGTTAGAGTCGGATTTGAGGATAACACATATATCGAGAAGGGCGTCCTAGCAAAATCCAACGGGGAAATGGTAGAGAAGGTTGTAAGACTTGCCAAGGAGCTTGGAAGAGAGATAGCAACTCCTGCTGAGGCTAGAGAAATACTTGGGCTTAAACCACTTAAAGCTTAATAAATCTTCAAATATGTGATATAATTGGTACCAACAATGGTACCAATTTTCTTTTCTATGTATATTTCCCATAAGGATGTGAAAAAATTGAAATTTGACCCCTATTATCACAGATACCCGTCGAGGAGGAATCTGATTTTTGGGCATAAGGGAATGGTTTCCACAACTCACCCGATCGCTTCTCAGGCTGGGATCACAGTTATGAAGTCAGGCGGTAATGCCTTTGACGGAGCAGTTGCAGCAGCGGCAGCTCTAACGGTAGTTGAACCCACAAGCAACGGTATCGGTGGAGATGCCTTTGCGATCCTTTCAAAGGGTGGAGAATTATTTGGAATAAATGGCAGCGGAAGATCCCCTGGAAACCTTACGATCCAATGGCTCAAGGAAAATGGCTATGATAAGATCCCTAAGAATGGGCCTCTCCCTGTAACAGTGCCCGGAGTCGTATCTGTCTGGGCTGAGATCAACAAACGTTTTGGTAAAATCTCCCTTGAAGAGGTACTTAAGCCAGCAATCGAAATAGCCAGGGATGGACATGCAGTACATACAACAGTAGCACACAATTGGAAGCAGGCAGCAATAAGATACTCGGAGCTTCTTGATGAGACATACATCAAGCCTTGGTTTGAACACTTTACTATCGATGGGCGTACACCAAATCCAGGTGAGCTATGGAGAGCAGAGGACCAGGCTAGGACCCTGGAGCTAATAGCATCCTCCAATGGAGAATCCTTTTACCGAGGAGAGCTGGCAGAAAAAATATCAGCATTCATAAAGGCTTCGGGCGGACTAATGGAGATGGAGGACCTTGCAGCACACAATGCTGAATGGGTACAGCCTATAACCACCTCCTTCAGAGACTATAACATATGGGAGATACCACCCAACGGCCAGGGAATAAATGTTCTTATGGCGCTTGGAATACTTGATAAGCTCGAAAAAGGGTATATTGAAGATGTAGATTCGATACATCGGGCAATAGAAGCCATGAAGCTGGGCTTCGAGGACGGTAACAGGATCATAGGGGACCAGGAATTTATGGATGACAGCTGGGAAACTGTTCTTCAATCAGCATATCTGAAAATTAGGGCAGGAATCATATCTGATAGGGCAAGGCTGCCACTGGATACTCAGCCAAAACGAGGAGGCACAGTGTATCTTGCTGCCGCAGATGGAGAGGGTAACATGATCTCCTACATTCAGAGCAACTACTGGGGCTTTGGATCCGGACTTGTTGTTCCTGGGACAGGAATTGCACTTCACAACAGAGGGTATGATTTTGTTTGCGAGGAGGGACATCCCAACTCACTGTTGCCAGGTAAAAGGCCATATCATACCATCATACCAGGCTTCCTGACAAAGGATGGGAAGCCAGTAGGTCCATTTGGAGTAATGGGGGCTTATATGCAGCCTCAGGGCCATCTTCAGGTGGTGCTTAATACTGTAGAATTTGGATTGAACCCACAGGATGCATTGGATGCACCTAGATGGCAATGGGTAGGAGGAAACAAGATCCAGGTAGAAAAAAGCTTTCCTACAGAACTGGCAGAAGCACTTATGAGAAAAGGGCACGAGGTCAGTGTGAATGTGGATACAGGAAGCTTTGGAAGAGGACAGATAATCTGGAGAGACGAAAACGGAGTGTTGTGTGGAGGAACTGAAAGCAGAGCGGATGGATATATTGCCGTTTGGTGATGCAAATTTCAACCATAGAGTTGAAATTTGAGTGAATAAGTTAGAGTGAATAGTGAATAACGAAAAGCATGGAAAGAGATCAAGCAGCATAAATAGAGATAGGATTCAATAAATCTTTAAAAGGAATTTTTACTCTAAACTTTTAGTTCTTATCACTTAGTTCCAAGCTCTTCACTGTTCACTATTCACTATTCACTATTCACTATTCACTATTCACTGTTAACTATTCACTATTCACTGTTAACTATTCACTATTCACTGAAAAAAGGGGGTATAAGTGATGGATAGAAACTTAGCGGTAAATCTTGCGAGAGTAACCGAAGCAGCAGCCCTTGCCAGTGCAAGGATGCTGGGAAGAGGCGATAAAAACATGGCAGATCAACTTGCTGTCGATGCCATGAGAAGGATGTTCGACACCATAGATATTGACGGCGAGGTAGTTATTGGCGAGGGAGAAATGGACGAGGCTCCAATGCTGTACATAGGCGAGCACATAGGAACTCCAAGAGAGGGAAATCCAAAGGTCGATATCGCAGTTGACCCATTGGATGGAACCCTGGCTGTTGCCCATGGTCTGGCAAATGCAATAGCTGTAGTTGCCGTTGCCCCTAGAGGATGCTTATTGAATGCACCAGATATGTACATGGAGAAGCTTGCAGTAGGCCCTAAGGCAAAGGGAGCTATAGACATCAAGGCTTCTGTAAAGACTAATATTGAAAACGTAGCTAAGGCTCTGGAGAAGGATCCTTCTGACATAACAGTAATAATACTGGACAGGGAACGTCATAGAAGGATGATAAATGAGATCAGAGAAACAGGCGCAAGACTAAAATTCATTTATGATGGCGATGTCCTTGGTGCAATATCCACCTGCTTTGAGGAGGCTGGAGTGGACATTCTCATGGGGAGTGGAGGCGCACCTGAGGGAGTCCTTGCTGCAGCTGCGCTCAAGTGCCTTGGGGGAGAATTCCAGGGAATATTACTACCAGAGGATGACGCTCAACGAGATCGCTGCCGTAGAATGGGTGTTGAACTGGACAAGGTGTATCTGACTGATGACCTGGTCAAGGGCAATGAGATCGCATTTTCTGCAACTGGTGTAAGCTATGGGGAGCTTTTAGAGGGCGTCAAGTATCTGGACAACAATAAAGCGACTACCGAGACACTAATTCTCAGAGCAGAAACAGGAACTGTAAGATTTATGAAGGCAGTCCATCAGCTGGACAAAAAGCCTGAATATGCCAAGTGATAATAGAGGTGATATATTGAGTCAGGAATTATTAGAGAAGAAAAATTTAAATCAGCTGAGAGAGATAGCAAAAGCTTACGGCATTGATAAGACCTACAAGTATAAAAAAGAGGAGCTTTTGGAGCTTATAGTACGGACTCTTTCAAAGGAACCTGCTGCCGATGCTTCGATCGAATATTCAGATGAAGAGGCAGAGGAAGAACCTATCCAGGTTGTGGACATAGATACTGAGGATCTTTCAGACAAGGCATCTGAGGAGATGGAGCAGCTGGAGGACATCAACATTGCCGAAGGGATCCTCGAGATGCATCAGGATGGCTACGGCTTTCTAAGGAGGGACAACTATCTGTCAGGTGAGGACGATATCTACATTTCTCCCTCACAAATTAGGAGGTTCCACCTCCAGACAGGGGATAAAATAACAGGGATAACAAGACCTCCCAAGGCAGGGGAAAAATTCAATGCACTGCTATATGTAAAGGCCGTAAACGATATGCCCCCTGCAACTGCAATCAACAGACCTGACTTTGACAGCCTTACTCCCATATACCCGACCGAGAGGCTGATCCTCGAAACAGGAGCTAAGGAATACGCAACGAGGATGATAGATTTGGTTGCCCCTATTGGCAAGGGTCAGCGGGGAATGATCGTTGCACCACCAAAGGCAGGTAAGACTACGTTACTTAAGATGATCGCCAACGGGATAGCTCAAAATCATCCCGAGGTAGAGATGATAATCCTGCTGATCGATGAAAGACCCGAGGAGGTCACCGACATGAAGCGTTCCGTCAAAGGAGACGTAGTATACTCAACCTTTGACGAGCTTCCAAAGAACCACACCAAGGTAGCTGAGATCGTTCTTGAAAGAGCTAAACGCCTGGTGGAGCACGGCAAGGACGTAGTTATACTATTAGACAGCATAACTAGACTTGCCAGAGCATATAACCTTACTATTCCTCCCACAGGGAGAACATTGTCCGGAGGCTTGGACCCTGGTGCTCTCCATAAGCCGAAGAGATTCTTCGGAGCAGCGAGAAATCTTGAGGAGGGCGGAAGCCTTACTATCCTTGCCACTGCATTAGTTGAAACTGGGAGCAGGATGGATGATGTTATTTTCGAGGAGTTTAAGGGTACAGGTAACATGGAGATCCACCTAGATAGGAAGCTGTCTGAGAAAAGGATATTCCCTGCTATAGATATCTACAAGTCAGGAACCAGAAGGGAGGAGCTGATCATGACCCAGAAGGAGCTTGAGACTGTATGGGCAATGAGAAAGGCTCTGGGGAGCGGCAGTAC
>CAZHLQ010000483.1:0-1643 GCA_964533235.1 uncultured Gudongella sp.
TCATGAGGGCATTGTCTCCCATGATGAGTTCGCCGTTGCGCAGCGTCTCATTTCATCGCACAGGTACGGCTACAGCACATTCATCGATGGTTCCTATACGCTCAAGGTAATCGACAATGGCCTGCTGTCGGGTTTCATACCGGTCAATATCCGCTGGGCGGGGTCGCCGCTGGAAGAGTACATCCAGTTGTCAAAGACAGTGGAGAGCGACAAGCGCACTGTGGACGCGGCGCAAAGGATACCTCACTACCCTGGATTCCAGGTGGTTAGGATACAGGACATCGGCCATTTCAAGAATCCAGCTGTCAGGGTATCGCCATCCGGCCTGCAGTTCAATCAGGGATGTTTTGAATGCCTGACCGGAACTGAGCATATTGAGATACTCTTCCATCCGGTTGAAAAGCTCATGGCTGTCCGAATGACATCCGCAAAGGATCCCAACGCGCTGCAGTGGAAACAGGCTCAACAGGGAAAAGAAGTTTCCATATCAATAGGATGCTCGGCGTTCACTAAACTGATCTATGAAATGATGAACTGGCCGAAACTGTGGAACACGTCCGTTCTGGCCGCCGCCTACTCGCGTGATGGACAGGCTGTGCTGCTGTTTGACCTGGCACAGCAGGAGATCAACGCGCTGCCTTATCTCAAGAAAAAGAAGAAGATACAGCGCAGTTCTTCAGATGCTTACTATGACATTGAAGCAATGATCGCCCAGCAGATCGAGATGATGCACGGCAATCAGGACACCAGTCTGGTAGTCACGGAAGAAGAGCCGGCTGCCGCTTTGCCTCCCTATAAGCGCAGGAAGCTGCATCCTTCCGTATGGCGCCATTCCTTTGGCGATGAAAGCCTCATCGCAACGAAGAGTTACCGCAATATTCAGTTCCGGTATCAGAACCAATGGAACATCACCGCAAATGCTATTTCTGTGCCAGGGTTTGATCTGCATGTCAAAGTGGACAAGGACGAAGCCGCCGGCATGGCTTATGCCAGCGGAACCCAAGACAATTGATAAGGAGACGCAGCCATGCCAAGAGAGGGTATCGAAAGCTACGAAGAGATAAAACAATGTCAGCTGCTTGACAAATACAACCTTACTGACCGAAAAGTCTCCGCGATTACGATCAAAGGCGGGCACATCCGTTTCAATATGAGCGCAATTCACCTGCTGAATGACGTACAGTATGTTCCGATGCTGGTCAATCCACAGGAAAAATACCTTCTCATCATCCCTTGCCAGAAGAACGACGTGTTTGCAGTGGATTGGTGCAAGATCGATTCGAAAACAGGCAAGATCGAGTCAAAGGACATCCCAGCCAAGTTTCTTTCTCCCAAGCTATATCGGCTGATGGACTGGGACCGAAGCTATCAGTACAAGGTGCAGTGCTTCTTCCAGGACTTCGGCCAGGATAAAGTGCTCCTATTCTTTGATCTCACGGAGTACGTGACGCTTGTGCCGACGTCTGTGACTCTGTCCAACGGGAAGACGCTCATCAGGAACAAGCCCTACTATCTTGCCAACTGGGAAGATTCCTTTGGCCCGCCGCTTCCCCAGATAATGGAGAAGGTGTCGAAGAACTTTCTGGACTATTATGTTGACGGGGAGACGGAGGACATTCACGAGCTCAGCCAAAGCGATGCCA
>CAZHLQ010000484.1:0-1720 GCA_964533235.1 uncultured Gudongella sp.
CAACCGGGACTATGACCCGACCCAGAAGACGAACACTACCACAATACGGGACTTCACGGGAGGACTGAACCTCTCCGATCCTCCGCTCCTGCTGAAGGAAAACCAGCTCCTGGAGGCCACGAACTGGCAATACTCCGACACCGGGGACGGAATCGAGACGAGAGATCCGCTGATCCCCAACGCCTCCCTAGTGTCCCCGGGATTCCGGGCGACGTTTCTTCCTCCCCTCGATGGAGTGCTCCTTGTGGTTATCAATGGTTCCCTGTATTCCTTTCCGTCTCTGCTGAAGGAGTATTCTCCCGGCCTGTTCAGCTGCGCCGATTTTACGTGGATGCGCCTCGGCGTATGGAATTGTTCGCTTGTCGGGGTCCATTCCAACGATTCGTGCGACGAATTCCTCGGCGAGAGAAGTCTCGACTTCCCCGTGAACTACAGTCCCGCCCTCTACTCCCCGGATTATGTCGGGGAAATGACGGGCGAACTTGAGCCGATCGGCGCCATGTGGGGCGATTCGGCCCCCGACATCCTGATCGCCAGCGGGGGGAAACTCCAGGTCTACCGGTACTCGGGCAATCTTGAGACCATGGAGGACTCACCGGTATGTACCTACGTGACGAAGCGGGACGGGCGTGTTCTGGTGAACGATCTCGAGCATTCGAGCCGCCTGGTTCTCTCCGGTGTGGGCGACCCGGCAAACTGGAAGGATGCGCAGGACGCCGACGACTGGATCGAATCGGATTCCATCTGGATCGACGTGGGGTACAAGAGTGGAGGTGGCATCAGTTCCATCGCCACGCTGTCCAAGGACATGATCGTCTGGAAGGACAACGGCACGGTCTACCGCCTGACGGGATCCTATCCCGACTGGGCCGTGTACGAGATCGGGCGGAACGTGTGGAACATGAACCCCTACTGCCCCCTCGAGGCCGGCGGCGATCTGTATTTTCCGGACCGGTTCTACGGGTTTTCGAGCATCGAGACCGTGATCCAGTACGGGGAGATGCGTGCCGGAACCGTGGGGTACGAGGTGAACAAGGTCCTCTCCTCGGAGATGGACATTGATGCACGGATGTGGGCCGTGCCGTCACGGGGCGAGGTGTGGGTGAAGACCAATCTCGGCTCGAGGGCGGTCTATGTCTACAAGCTCCGGCTCAGGGCATGGACGGTGTTCGAGTTTCCGGCGGAGATCATGGGTGCGGTGAGCATCGGCAACCTGACCTATGTCTCTTTGGCAGCGGACGGGGAGACCAGCGGTCCCACGGTGGCGCACATCATGGGCCCCTGGGGCAGGGAGTTTATCAGCTGGATGAAGAGCAGCAACGACTCCGGAGGTGAGATGGAATGATAAGCCCGCCCCAGGATTGGGATTCCTTTGATTGGGATTCCTTGGATTGGGATTCCTTTACCGGATACGATGATCTCATACTGGTGAGCTCTATCTTCTTTACGCTGACCGAGGCCCCCGTGGAGGCGAAGCTGAAGCTCCCGCCTCTCTACGCGCCGACGGGGAAGCATCTTCTGAAGCATCTTGTGGTTGATGCGTGGGGTGTGCCGATGTCGGACCCGGGTCCGCAAGATCCGGGAGATCCGGGGGAAGTTGAATGCTCCGGCCCGTGGACGTGGGTGAAGTTCGCCTTCTTCTTCGTGCCGGATCCAGAGAGATTTTTGAACTGTGCTTCCGTCCAGATGTTCGACGTTGCTCTCGGTGAAGGATATCCCC
>CAZHLQ010000485.1:0-1882 GCA_964533235.1 uncultured Gudongella sp.
ACCTAATTGTGTCAATCTAACGAAAGGAGTCAAGACATCTAATAAAAATATATCTTTTAGTAAAGAATTAGCCCTTAGGAACTTACCTAAGAGCTAATTCTCGCTTTTGATTTAGCAATCCTATGGTAAAATTAAACTTAAATCAAGGTAACACTACCTTTAAAGGTATATATAAATCTTCATGCCATTTCAGGAATGGGTATGATTCTCCAGGAATTATGCCCCAAATATCCTCAAAATCAAATCCTGTAAAATTCAAGGGATCTGTCATTTCTTCATTAGTAAGTCCTTCACCTTCTTCAGATAGTCCATCGTGAAGGTCAAGGTTGTAATAGCCATTTATAATGCTACCATAGACAGATACTTCTCCTACCAAGCCTTCTACATTGCCTGTGCTGAGGGCGGATGAATATAAGTTCTCTGCTTCAGATTTTGTAAATAACCCAATTGCTCCACCAACGTAATTCACACCTTCAACAGTACCTGTATTGTAAACATCTTTCATTTTTTCATATTCAACAAATCCTGCTATACCACCTACAAGAGAATCTCCTTTCACATTACCTGAATTTGCAGATTGCTCTATTGAATACCTATTAACTATCCATCCGCCATAAGAAAATCCTGTTATACCTCCAACAGAAATCTCTCCTAAAACGTCCCCCTTATTTAATGCTCTTCTAATTATGCCATAGTTCGATCCTGTAATCCCTCCGACTCCAGAAGATCCGTTTACAGTTCCAACATTTACGGCGTCAATTATCATACTGGTGGATTCACTCGATTCATCTCCGTTATGACCTACTATTCCACCCGTATTTATAGCTCCCACAACAGTAACCTCATTATAAACTTTCTCGACTATACTATTTTCAGAATAACCGATGACCCCACCTACATATGTTGAACCCATGATAGCTAACTCAGGATCATTAATTATGTTTATTTTTACGTTTAAAATGTGGGAATCCTTGATATACCCAGCTAATGCACCAGCATAATCAACTCCATCTATCATTGGGTCCGATATTACAATATTTCTAATCGACGCGCCGTCAACGTAACCAAACAATCCGTCATAAAGCTCATACCCATTGCTTGATGTTATAAGATTCATAATTTTGTAGTCATTTCCATCAAAGATTCCTGAAAATGGATAAACAGGACTTCCAATCATATTCCAAGTAATATACCCTAGATCAATGTCCCTAACTAAAACATATTTATCGGTAAGACCTGATGTTACATACTGACCCTCCCATTTTGTACCTGTACCGAACAATTCTCCCTCAGGAAAGCTTTCCCAGATCATCCATAGCTCTTCTCTATTGGCAATTGGGATAAATCCTTCATCACTTATCAATCTGTCTGCTCTTTCATCCTGTGGTGTAGGATCCTCTGGACCATCTGGATCGTCCGGATCTACATCTGTAGTTTCCAGTTTGAAGTTTTTCAGCTTATTATCACCTACTATTACAGTGTATACCCCTGACTCATTCTCTGTATTAGCAAAGGTTGTTTCATGATAAAGGTTGAAAACAAGGCTTCCACTGAAGTCGACTTCAATTTCACCGCTGCCAAGTATAGATCCATCTCCTCCTGGAGTTTTAACGATAACATCATATAGGCCCGGCAAAAATTTCTCAATCTTGACATATACGCTCGATTTGTTTTCAAATAGAGTTTCATTTCCATTCTCGACCTCATCAGATGAAAAAAGATGGATGTTACCAGGTGTTTTGCTTGCAAAGGTTGTACTTATGCTTAAAATCATAGCGATTGATAAAACTAAGGAGATGATAAATTTACTCTTTGTTGCCATTTGACTACCTCCTTTAATACCACTGCACTACTCTAAGCGGACATTTCCTATTCCTATAGC
>CAZHLQ010000486.1:0-20739 GCA_964533235.1 uncultured Gudongella sp.
CCCTGGTATGAACTGGCCTGAACCAATCTCAAGTACGTGGTCCTCTGCTGCTCCGCCTTCAAATGCTTCATCTTCAATATAACCAGTGAAATCCATCGTCACGAAGTCTCCCTCAACGATCTCTCTTTCACCAGCGTCAAGCATTCTGGAATTCATATTTCTAACTCTATCTATTTCTGCATCTATCATTTCATCTGTTGCTGAATAGTCAACTTTTTCTAGCTCGATTTCTGAATAATCTCCAAGCTCAACCTCAGGCTTTACATCTACACTGAACTTTACATTTATTGGTTCGCCTGCCTTTATTTCTTCAACATCTACCTCCGGACTGTCGACTGGTTCCAGTTCAAGCTCGTCTATGGCATCTGAATATGCCTCAGGCAGTAGTAGGTTTATTGCATCCTCAAAAAATATATCTGTTCCATAGTTCATTTCGATTATTTTTCTAGGAACCTTACCCTTCCTGAATCCAGGTATGTTGAACTTTCCCCTGTTCTTCAAATAAGCTTTCTGCAAAGCTCCTTCAAAGTCGCCTGCCGGCAATTCAATATTAAAGTGTACCGTGTTTTTCTCCTTTTTTTCAAAAACAGCCTTCATCAATGAACCCCCTATTTGTTTTAATATATGAAACTTATCATTGTATCCATCGCAATATTATACCATATTCGAATATAATTGCATACATATGAAAAAACCAATGGCAGAACCACTGGTTTTTGCTGGTGCGGGAAAGAGGACTTGAACCCCCACGTCGTTGACACTAGATCCTAAGTCTAGCGCGTCTGCCAATTCCGCCATTCCCGCATGTAATGTTAGGTGCCTTAGCGCCTACTTTATTTATTATAGCATCACACGGCGATTTGTCAAATACTTTTTCAAACCGCCGTTAGATTTTTTAATAGGACACTATAATGCCCCCATCATTGACGTAGACAGTACTAAGCCCTTTTGTTTCAACTATTATTACTTCCTTGAAATTAAGTCCTGCCAGATCCGCTTTTAGTTCCAAGGCCTTTTCAAGAGCATTTGCATGGGATATTGCAAGTATCCTGTCCTCGAATTTTACTCTGCTTTCAGATATGATTTCAGCAAGTCTCTTAAATGCCTTCCTACTCCCCCTGACTTTCTCTACAGCCTCGATATTCCCATCATCTGTCGCCTTCATTATTGGCTTAATATTCAAGACATTAGCTATAAGCCCTTGTGTCTTTGATATCCTTCCGTTTTTTATAAGGTTGCTAAGATCCTCAGATATGAAGTATGTCTTCATATTATAGATATACTTCTCGACCTCCTCAACAAGCTGTTCATTCGTCATCTTTGCATCAACGCATTCTTGTATCTTCAATGCTGTAAGTGTTTCTCCAACGCTGGCTGATCTTGAATTGAACACATGGATGAATTTCTCGTTCATCTCCTCTTGCATCATATCCTTTGCTAAAATCGCACTGTTGTACGTTCCAGAAAGCTCCTTAGAGATTGTAACAACATATACACTGTCAGCATCCACATACCTCTCCTTGAAGTCACCAGGTGAGGGACATGACGATTTTATGGGATTTGGACTGGCTTTCATTGTACTTACCAGCTTTTTCAGGTCGATGTCCTTGTCATCAATGAAGGAGGAGTCGTCTATGTCTATCCTAAACGGGACAAGGCTTACATCCATTTTGCTTTCAAGCTCATTATTAAGGTCACAGCTGCTGTCAGCTACTATTTTATATTCCATTTAACCACTCCTTCTTAATTTATACCTATTCTTGACTCAATAAACTGTACCAGATCTCTGGCTACATCCGTTATCATTTCCTGATCCTTACCTTCGATCATTACCCTGACCAGAGGCTCAGTTCCTGATGGCCTTATCAGTACCCTGCCCTCTCCTTTAAAAAGCTCCTCTATCCTCATTATCTCTTCTTTGATTTCTGGAATCTCCATGTATTTCGTCTTGTATGCATTATCAACCTTCGCATTCAAAAGGACCTGCGGGTAGTTACTCATAAGAGCATTAAGCTCTGATGCTTTCTTTCCAGTCTCACGCATTACCTGCAAAAGATGAAGAGCTGTTGCTAGACCGTCCCCAGTTGTATTGTGCTCGAGGAAAATAATATGACCTGATTGCTCTCCACCAAGATTGTAGCCTTCCTTAAGCATCTCTTCCAAAATATACCTGTCGCCTACTGCAGTTTTGACGATTCCCATGCCTTCTCTCTTAAGGTACTCATCAAGACCCATATTGGTCATAACAGTGCCAACTATTGTATCCCTCTTAAGTTCGCCTTTCTCCTTCAGATACGATCCGCAGATAGCCAGAATATGATCCCCGTCTATGATTTCTCCCTTCTCATCCACCGCGATGATCCTGTCTGCATCCCCGTCAAATGCAACGCCCAGGTCTGCACCCTTTTCCAGTACCAATCGTTGAACCAGGGCAGGTTTCGTCGAACCACAATCATGGTTGATGTTCATACCATTGGGCTCTGTATTGATAGAGTAGACCTCTCCGCCCAGCTCATTGATTATTGCAGGCCCGATCCTGTACAAGGCACCATGGCCGCAATCCATAGCTACCTTGATCCCATCGAGCTCGACCCTAATTACTTCCTTTAAAAATTGCTTATAGTCCTCAGATGCCGTTTCGTTAATATATACCCTGCCTATCAGGTCTTTAATAGGAGGAGCCGGCATTTCACGCTTATTAAGGATTATATCCTCGATCTTATCCTCCACTGCGTCCGGAAGCTTAAGACCATCTCCATTAAAAAATTTTATCCCATTGTATTCACCTGGATTATGGGAAGCTGAGATAACTACACCTGCAACTGCACCATACTCTCTTGTGAGAAATGCCACAGCTGGTGTTGGTAACACCCCTAATGATTCCACGTCAAGTCCCATTGAGCATATACCTGCAGTAAGAGCTGCCTCAAGCATATCGCCTGATGCCCTGGTGTCCTTACCAACAATTACCTTGCCCTTTCTTCCCTCTGAAATCACGTAAGCTCCTGCTCTTCCTATTTCAAAGGCTAACTCTGGCGTCAGCTCCAGGTTGGCGACGCCTCTGACGCCATCTGTACCAAATAATTTTCCCATTTGCATTCCTCCTTAAACTAGAGTACTTATCAAAGAGAGTCTGGAGGATACAGATCCATTAATATCCTCGTCAGCTGTTCTCTTGTATTTATCTCGGGTCTTTCCAAAACACAGTTTAATAGATATTCCAGCAGCTTCCCTATAACCTTTCCTTCCTTGTAACCCAAAGACTTAAGATCATTGCCATTTATTGCAAGATGACTTTTCCTGAAAGGCTCCCTGGCATCCAGTATCTCTTCTATTACCTCTTTCTTAGCTATCAGCTTCGAGATATCCTTGCTGCCCTTTTTACTCAGCCTGTCGGCGATTTGAAGATCTACAAGGTGGTAGATGTTTTCAGAGCCCACTCTTTGCAGCTGCCTCTTTAGTCCTTTTTTTCTAAGATCAGGATGGTGTACCATATGCTCTTTTACAAGGTTCAGGGTTTTTTCCATGAGCTCAGTTGAGCACTTCATCCTTACCATGAACTCCTTACCTATCTTCACGCTCATCTTGTCGTGGCCATAGAAATGACCTACGCCATATTCATCTACAGAGAAGGTGTAGGGCTTTCCGATATCATGAAGCATCGCTGCCAGTCTTAAATGAAGCACTGGGGGAGTATTGTCCATCACTGTGAGAGTATGCTGAAAAACTGACCTGTCGTGGTGAGGATTCCGTTGGTCAAAGCCTATTGCCGGAATAAGCTCTGGGATAACTTCCTTCAATATTCCCAATGACCTCATCATGAGAAACCCCTTGGAAGGCTTGTGAGACAGAAGTATTTTAAACAGCTCCTCCCTTATCCTTTCAACACTTATCTTGTCCAGTCCTGCTGAAAGTCTTGTGCAAGCGTCAGCTGTGCTTATTTCTATAGTAAAATCAAGCTGAGAGGAAAATCTCACTGCTCTCAATATCCTAAGGTAGTCTTCACTCAGCCTCTCCATAGGATCACCAACGCAGCGTATAAGCTTCTTGTCGATATCTCCACGTCCCCCGAATGGGTCGATGATCCCCGTTGAATGACTGTATGCCATTGCATTTATTGTGAAGTCTCTACGCTTAAGATCCTCAGTAACATCTTTGGTGAACTCAACTCTGTCAGGTCTTCTCCCGTCTGAGTAGCCTAGGTCTTTTCTAAATGCTGTTACCTCGACTACTCCCTCCTCCTGAACTACTGAAATTGTCCCGAATACCCGACCAGGTTCAAAGGTCCTCCACCCCAGGAAAGCCTTCTCCATTTGAGAAGGATCAGCAGAGGTTGCAATGTCATAGTCTGCAGGCTCTTTCCCCAGTATGGAGTCTCTGACGCAGCCTCCAACCAAATATGCCTTATGCCCCTGACTATTTAGTGCATCTATTATTCTATTGACGTATCCCGGAATATTTATTCTCATATATATCCTCCGAATTATATCTTGAGTATAGCATAAATCGATGGATATATATAGAAAAAACTGCCAGCAAAAGCTGGCAGTACTCAGTTATTCATACCGTTTTAATAGGATAGATGCATTGTGTCCGCCAAAGCCTAAGGAGTTTGACATTCCATATTCCACACTACGGTCAACTGAATGATTCGGAGTGTAATTCAAATCGCATTCCTCATCCTGAACTTCATAATTGATCGTTGGTGGTATTTTCCCGGTGTATATCGCCATGGCTGTAGCTATGGCCTCCACACCTCCCGCTGCTCCCAGTAGGTGTCCAGTCATCGATTTTGTTGAGCTTATATTTATGTTTTTTGCGTATTCCCCAAATAATCTTTTAATTGCAAGCGTCTCCAGCTTGTCATTGAAGTAGGTGCTGGTACCATGAGCATTTATATAATCTACATCACAGGAGCTTGCTCCACCCTCCTCCAAAGCAAGAGCCATCGCCCTCATCGCTCCAGTTGCCTCAGGATCCGGCTGTGTGATATGGAATGCATCAGAGGTGGACCCATAGCCTACTACCTCTGCGTAGATTCTAGCTCCTCTGCTTACTGCATGGTCCAGCTCTTCGAGGATCACAATACCCGAGCCTTCGCCCATTACGAAGCCATCCCTGTTCTTGTCGAATGGTCTGCTTGCTTTATTTGGTTCCTCATTCCTTGTAGATAGGGCTTTCATAGAGATAAATCCAGCCATTGAAAGAGGAGTTATGGAGCTTTCTGTGCCTCCTGAAACTGCTATATCCAAATAACCTGACTTGATCATCCTAAAGGCTTCACCTATGGCATGTGTTGCTGATGCGCATGCAGTTGTTATGGTCATAGATGAACCCTTCAACCCGAAAGTCATGGATACCTGGCCTGCTGCCATATTTGATATCATCATAGGAATAAAGAGTGGACTGATCCTTCCAGGACCCTTTTCGTCCAGCTTCTCCTTTTCTGCTTCAAGAGTGCTTATCCCACCGATGCCCGAACCAATTATAGCTCCTGCCCTATCCAGGTTGATACGGGACAAATCGATCCCTGCATCCTCAAATGCCATTTTCGTTCCAGCAACTGCATATTGAGCAAATAAGTCCATCCTTTTGGCTTCTTTTTTTTCAATAAAGACAGTTGGATCAAAATCCTTTACCTCTGCTGCAATTTTTGTCTCGTGATTGGATGGATCGAATCTGGTAATGAATCCCACACCAGATTTCCCTTCAAGAAGAGCTTCCCAAAAGGCATCCTTTCCTATCCCGAGAGGTGTAACGGCTCCGAAGCCTGTCAATACGACTCTTTTCATTTATTCACCTCTTCGACTTAGGCTAGCTTTGCTTCTACATATTTTACGATATCTCCGATATTCTTGAAGCCCTCTGCATCCTCGTCTGGAATCTCGATACCAAACTCATCCTCAAGTGCCATCATGATCTCGACTGCATCCAAAGAGTCAGCTTCAAGGTCCTTCATCATTGATGTCTCCATAGAAATGTTCTCTACCTCTACGTCAAGCTGCTCTGCAATTATCTTCTTTACCTTTTCAAATACCATTTTATATTCCTCCTTTAATTTATATGTGCATTCCGCCATCTATTTGAATTACCTGCCCAGTGATGTAATCTGAATCATCGCTTGCAAGAAAATTCACCAAGTTGCTTATTTCCTTCGGCTCTGCAAGGTAGCCCAGTGGTATTGACTTAAGCATCTCATCGATCACTTCATCCTTAAGAGCTTCCGTCATATCTGTTTTAATGAATCCTGGGGCAATTGCATTGACCCTTATTCCTCTTGAAGCAAGTTCCTTGGCTGTTGATTTAGTAAGGCCGATCAAGCCAGCCTTAGACGCAGAATAATTTGCCTGCCCTGCGTTGCCCATTACTCCAACAACCGATGATATATTGATTATCTTCCCATACTTATTCTTCATCATGCCTCTCACCACTGCCTTTGTGGTCAGGAATGCTCCCTTTAGGTTTGTTTGCATTACACTGTCCCAATCAGCTTCAGACATTCTTATAATAAGGTTATCCTTAGTTATACCTGCATTGTTTACCAGGATCTCGATCCTGCCAAGATTTTCCTCTACGTACTTTACCATTGCCTCTACTTGTTCCTGGTTTCCTGTATCAGCCTTAACAGCTATTGCTTCTACACCCAGTCCAGATAGTTCTTCAACCACATTTTTAGCAAGATCTTCACTGCTTGCATAGGTTATAGCCACATTACAGCCAGATCTAGCAAGCCCAAGGGCTATCTCCCTGCCAATGCCTCTACTCCCACCAGTAACCAATGCTGTTCTTCCTTTCATAGATCAAGCCCCCTTTGTAAGCTTTTCAACAGTCTCTCTGAAGCTTTCCACAGATGAGACATTCAGTATCCTGACATCCTTACCCATAGCCTTGCTTATTCTCTTTGCAAAACCAGAAAGAGACTTTCCAGGACCTATTTCGATAAATGTATCTACACCTTCATTAATCATGTACTCTATTGATTGCTGCCACATTACTGAGCTTGAAACCTGATCAACAAGCTTCCCGACAAGCTCTTCGCTGCAACCTATAACCTTGCCATCCACGTTTGAAACTACTTTCTTCTGCAACTCGCCGAGCTTGACCTTTCTTAGCTCACCTTCAAGTCTCACACCTGCCGGCATCAGCAGCGATGTATGGAAAGGAGCACTTACAGGTAACTCCACAGCTTTTTTTGCTCCCAGCTCCATTGCTTTTGCACAGGCGATCTTCAGTCCATGCCTTTCTCCGGATATTACTATCTGATCTGGGCTATTGTAATTAGCTACCTCAACTATGCCAAATTCCTTTGATGCCTCCAGTACCTGAGGGAGCATCTCTCTTTCCATTCCCAGCAATGCCGCCATACCTCCCACGCCATTAGGAACAGCCTCCTGCATGAATTTGCCTCTCTCTCTTACTATCTTTAGTGCGTCTGAGAATCTCAAAGCCTTGCTCATAACCAGTGAGCTGTATTCCCCAAGACTGAGGCCTGCAGTATAGTCACAGTCTATGCCTTCCTTCTCAAGAGCCTTAAGCATTGCTATACTTGCAGTCAAGATCGCCGGTTGAGTGTTTTCCGTTTTTCTAAGATCCTCCTCAGATCCATCGAAAATCATTCCTGATAGATCCATTTGGAGCGCCTCGTCAGCCTCCTTAAAGACCGCCTTCGACTCTCTTATTTGCTCAAAGAAGTCCTTTCCCATACCAATATGCTGAGCTCCCTGACCGGGAAACAAAAAAGCTGTTTTAGCCATTAAGGCCACCTCCTGATAGTTGCTTTATTCTTAAAATTGTAGAAAAAGCCTCTTGCTCCATCCCAGATATTATATCCTTGCAGCTTTTGATGTCTCTTATCATTCCGGCTATTTGTCCTGACATTACTGAACCGTTTTCCACGTCACCTTCAACTACTGCAATTCTTAATTTGCCCGCACCTGCTGCCTCAAGCTGTTCAGCGGTCGCACCGTTTTTCTCCATTTCAAGAAATTCACGGGTGAATTGATTCTTGATAACTCTTACCGGATGACCAGTGGTCCTTCCTGTTACTATGGCGTCTCTGTCCTTGGCGTTTAGCAAACTGTTTTTATAGTTTTCATGCACCTTTGCCTCCGTTGAGCACACAAATCTCGTACCAATCTGTACTCCCTCTGCACCAAGAGCCATTGCAGCCACAAATCCCCTTCCATCTGCTATTCCTCCCGCTGCGATCACAGGTAAACTGACAGCATCGCAAACCTGCGGTACAAGGGACATAGTTGTAAGCTCGCCAATATGACCTCCAGCCTCTGTACCCTCTACTATAAGGGCATCTACACCCTGCTTCTCAAGCCTTTTAGCTAATGCTACTGACGGTACTACCGGAATTACCTTGATCCCCTTTTCTTTGAACCTTTCCAGGTACTTGCCCGGGTTTCCTGCCCCAGTTGTAACAACAGGGACCCCCTCCTGACATACTATGTCGACAACCTCCTCCGCGAATGGTGAGAGGAGCATTATGTTGACACCAAATGGTTTGTCAGTTTTCTTCTTAAGCTCTCTAATTTCATTTCTTACGAAATCGCCAGGTGCATTTCCTGCAGCGATTATCCCCAGCCCGCCAGCATCTGAAACTGCTGCTGCAAGCTCATGGGTGGCGACCCATGCCATACCTCCCTGGATTATCGGGTAGTCGATACCTAATAGCTCAGTTACTCTAGTGTTAAACATCACTATCCCTCCTGTTCCAGCGCATGACAACAGAGGCCCAGGACAAGCCTGCACCAAAGGCAATCAATAGTACTTCATCTCCTCTTTTGATCTTCTTTTCCCTGACAGCCTCATCCAGGGCAACAGGAACCGAAGCAGCGGACATGTTTCCGTACTTATCTAAATTTATATGGGTTTTTTCTTTTCCCAGCTGCAGCTTTTTCATCGCAGCATCAATTATCCTCATATTTGCCTGATGGGGAATTAGAAAATCAATCTGTTCCTGAGTAAGTCCTGCCTCTTCCAGAACTCTCATGGACGATTTTTCCATGACCCTGACAGCAAATTTGAAGACCTCTTTCCCGTCCATTCTTATGGTGTGAAGCTTGTTGTTGACAGTTTCTGCTGTTGCAGGCTTTCTCGATCCTCCTGCAGGTAATATCAAAACGTCTCCGTTGAGACCATCTGACCCAAGCTCTGAAGCTAAAATTCCAAAACTTTCGTCACATGATTCCAAAACACACGCCCCTGCTCCATCTCCAAACAATACACAGGTGTTTCTGTCTGTCCAGTCAACTATCTTCGACAGTGTCTCTGCCCCTATAACTAATACCTTCTTATACATCCCTGAAGAGATGAAATTTGCTCCGGTAACCATACCGTAAATGAATCCCGAACAACCTACGCTAAGATCAAATGCTGCTGCCTTTGATGCTCCCAGGCCCTTCTGAACCAGCGCTGCCGTAGACGGAAAAAAATGGTCTGGCGTTGCTGTAGCAACAATGATAAGATCAAGTTCCTCAGCATCTATTCCTGCATCCTTCAAAGCAAGCTCTGCTGCTTTTACTGCAAGATCAGACGTTGCCACGTCCTCATCGGCTATTCTTCTCTCCCGGATACCTGTCCTGGTTACAATCCATTCGTCACTTGTGTCAACAAGCTTTGAGATGTCTTCGTTGGTAACTACCCTTTCAGGTACATAGCTTCCAAGACCGGTTATACCAACCGATATCCTTTTCAATTGTCCACCTCCTGATTGACCGTATCGTCTGTGATTATGACGACACTACCGCTAATTAATAGTTTGCAAAAAACATCAATTTAAATTATCATTGTGTTTAGGTGTATGCAAACTTAAAGATAGTATAATCTATATCGAGGGCTTTGGCAATATTTTTGTCGTCATAGAGCTGATAACTGGAGGTGAAAAAATGAAGGAATACGGTATCAGAGAGATAATGGAAATCATTCCTCATCGCTATCCATTTCTGTTTATAGACAGGGTTGAGGTCAGCGAGGAAGGCCTCAAGGGGATAGGCTATAAGAATGTTACGGTGAATGAAAACTACTTTACAGGACATTTCCCAAGCAATCCTGTCATGCCTGGTGTCATCATAATCGAGACCATGGCTCAGGCTGGAGCTGTGATTCTTTTGTCTCAGGATCAATTTAAAGGGAAGACCGCATATTTTGCGGGAATCAACAAATTCCGGTTTAAAAAGAAGGTAGTCCCCGGAGACATCCTTAGGATAGAAATTGAAATCACAAGGGTTAGAGGCGGCATAGGAATTGGAGAAGGTAAGGCTTTCGTGGATGGAGAGCTTGCTGCTGAAGGCGAATTCATGTTCGCTATCGAAAACTGACGGAGGTATCAATTATGGAAAAATTAAGAATTGGCAACAAGGTTGCCAGAGTACCGATAATCCAGGGTGGAATGGGTGTAGGCGTTTCTTTATCGGGTCTCGCATCTGCCGTTGCTAATCAAGGCGGGATCGGAACTATTTCAGGTGTTCAGATAGGCTTCAGGGAACCTGACTTTATGACGAATACCAACGAAGCAAATGTCAGAGGATTAAGGAAGGAAATACAGACAGCAAGAGAAAAAAGTCCCCATGGAATTCTTGCAGTCAACCTTATGGTCGCTATCGAAAACTATAGGGAAATGGTCAAAGCAGCAGTTGAGGAGAGCATTGACTTGATAATTTCTGGAGCTGGTTTGCCAAGTGAGCTCCCGGAGCTTGTGAAGGGTAGCGGTACAAAAATCGCACCAATCGTATCTTCCGGTAAGGCAGCTGCAGTAATTACCAAGTTGTGGACAAAAAGACATGGCTACTTGCCAGACCTTATAGTAGTTGAGGGTCCAATGGCAGGAGGACACCTTGGTTTTTCTGAGGAGGTTCTTAAGAGTGGTGTTCTTCCCGATATTCGGGACTTGATCAAGGAAGTTCGTGAGGCAATAAAGCCCTATGAAGAGGCTTATGATTGCAGGATCCCCATCGCAGCAGCTGGTGGGATCTATTACAGCGAGGAGATCAAGGAGATGCTTGAAATCGGTGCAGATGCTGTACAAATAGGCAGCCGATTTGTAGCTACCCAAGAGTGTGATGCACATATCAACTTCAAGGAAGCATACATCCAGAGCAGGGAAAATGAGATCGGATATGTAAAAAGCCCTGTTGGAATGCCTGGTCAGGCTGTTTTAAATAGTTTTATCAAAAAAGTTTCCCTTGAGAGAGAAAAGGTAACCAAGTGTTATAACTGTCTAACTCCATGTAATCCTGCAACGACTCAGTATTGCATAACCAGTGCATTGATAAGGTCTGTTACCGGAGATGTAGACAATGGACTGGTTTTTATAGGTAAAAGAGGCTATCTGATCGATAAGATTACAACGGTTAGTGAACTGATTGAAGAGTTGACAAAAAGCTTGACGCTGGACTGATGTCCAGCGTCTTTTTTTATACGTTTGCAGTTTCTCTAACAGCTTTTGCTCCTCTTTCCAGTGCCTCCATGTTAATGGGGAGAAGATGAGCCTTGGATTCACCGAAGACCTTTCCAAAGGCCTTTTCGATGGACTCGAAGCTTACAGTTTTTGTTACTTCCAGTACCGCACCAAGCATTACCATATTGGCGATCCTTGGATTGCCAAGATCATTGGCAATATCGTTTACAGGTACATAATAAACATCAATATCATCTCTTGTTGATTTTCTTGATATCAGCGATGAGTTTATAAACAGTCTGCCGCCTGGCTCAGCACTTTCTTCAAACTTGTCCAGGGAAGGCAGGTTCAAAACTATTACTGTAGTAGCCTCAACTACTACAGGAGATCCTACTGGATCAGTTGAAACTGTAACATTACAGTTTGCAGTTCCACCTCTCATCTCAGGACCGTATGATGGCAGCCAAGATACGTTCTTATTTTCAATCATGCCTGAGTATGTCAAAAGCTGGCCCATCGCCATGACGCCTTGTCCGCCAAAGCCGGCGATAATCAATCTCTCATCCATATCTATTTAACCTCCTCTGGCTTTTTAAAGTTACCTAACGGATAATATGGTATCATATTGTCGCCTAACCACTTCATTGATTCAACTGGTGTCAGACCCCAGTTTGTAGGGCAAGTAGAAAGTACCTCAACTATTCCAAAGCCCTTGCCTTCAAGCTGGACCTTAAAGCATTCGAGAATGGCTTTTTTAGCTTTTCTGATATTTGCCGGAGTGTTTACTGCGACCCTCTCGACAAATACAGCTCCATCTATCGTAGCAAGTAGCTCGCTCATCCTTATAGGTCTTCCTGCTGTGGCCTCGTCTCTTCCATATGGTGCTGTAGTTGCTTTTTGACCAACAAGAGTAGTAGGTGCCATTTGACCGCCAGTCATTCCATATATGGCATTATTGACGAAAACGGTTGAGAATTTTTCTCCTCTATGGGCAGCATGAACGATCTCTGCAGTACCAATTGCAGCAAGGTCTCCATCTCCCTGATAAGTGAAAACGAAGTTATTTGGATGAACCCTTTTAATACCTGTTGCTACAGCTGGAGCACGTCCGTGAGCAGCCTCATGCATATCACAATTGAAGTAGTCGTATGCCAATACTGAGCATCCTACAGGAGCAACTCCTATAGCATTCTCAAGAACACCAAGCTCAACCATTGCTTCTGCAACTAATCTGTGGATTACTCCATGAGTACAGCCAGGGCAGTAGTGAAAGGTCTTGTCAGTCAATCCCTTAGTTTTTTCAAATATGACAGCCATTATTTGTCACCTCCAAGAATTTCCTTAACCTTGTTGGCTATTTCCTCTGGAGTTGGAACCATTCCACCTGATCTGCCATAATAATAGGTTGGCATGGATCCGTTAAGTGATAGCCTTACGTCGTCGATCATTTGTCCTCCAGCACTCATCTCAACAGTCAATACTCCCTTACAGGCTGGATTAATTTTTTCGAAAGCTTCATTAGGGAATGGATAAAGACTTATTGGCCTTATCATTCCTATCTTGTAGCCTTCCTTCTCAAGCTTCCCTATTGCTGTCTTTGCTATTCTTGATGTAGTTCCATATGCGCTTATTACAAGATCTGCGTCCTCGATATTATATGTCTCTACTCTCTTTTCGTTTTCCCTTATCTTCGCGAATTTAGCCTGAAGATTGTGATTATGCTTCTCGAGAAGCTCTGCTTCAAGGAAAAGTGAGTTTATGATGTTTGGCTTTCTATTTCCGCCTGTGCCTACAGTAGCCCAATCCTTAGGCGGCAGGTTTTTTTCAGGTCTTTGCTTGAACTCGACAGGCTCCATCATCTGACCAATCATACCATCTCCAAGTATCATGACAGGAGTCCTATATATGTCTGCCAAATCAAATCCGTCGATAATTAGGTCTACAAGCTCCTGAACGTTCGCGGGTGCAAGAACGATAAGTCGATAATCTCCATTACCTCCACCTCTTGTAGCAAGGAAATAATCCCCTTGTGCTGCCTGGATGGATCCCAACCCCGGGCCTCCTCTGGCCATATCTACAATTATGCATGGGAGCTCTGCACCAGCAAGATAGGATATGCCTTCCTGCTTAAGAGCTATACCAGGGCTTGAGGAAGAAGTCATTACTCTCGCTCCTGAGCCTGATGCTCCATATACCATGTTTATCGCAGCAACCTCTGATTCAGCCTGTACGAAAACTCCTCCAATTTTAGGGAGTTCTCTTGATAAATATTCGGGAACCTCGCTTTGAGGAGTTATTGGATATCCAAAAAAGTACTTGCAGCCTGCTGCAATTGCTGCAGCTCCTACAGCCTCGTTCCCCTTCATGAGAACTTTAGTCATATGTAACCCTCC
The DNA here is from genome assembly GCA_964533235.1 of uncultured Gudongella sp. GTDB lineage: Bacteria > Bacillota > Clostridia > Tissierellales > Tissierellaceae > Gudongella. The sequence continues at coordinate 13,801 of CAZHLQ010000486.1, forward strand.
TTTACAGTCTTTCTACAGTAATTACTAGATCCGGACAAACTGTTGCGCAATTGGTACATGCAATACATTTATCCATCTCCTCGATAGCAGCTGGGTAATATCCCTTTCTATTGATCCTTCCCGTGTCGAGCGAGATAATATTGACTGGACATACAGATACACAAAGACCGCAGCCCTTGCACAGGTCCTCTTCAAATGTCACGTTGCCTTTGACCTTTGCCATAATCTTATTCCTCCTTTTTCTTATATCATCCATTCTTCCCGCATAAACAGCTTTATTGGGAAGACATTGGTTTTTATTTCATCGGGCAGCTCCTCTTCAAGGCCTTCAAGGCATGAATTATACCTTAGCGGAATACCCGTTGCCTCTGATACCTTTACTGCAAGCTCATATCCTCTTATGACGTCCTCCGCTGATGTAGCTTTAAGCATATGGGTGTTATTCACAATCCCTGTCACCTTAGCTCTTGCAGTTGCCTCAATTTTTGCGATATATTCCATTGCCTTCTCAACTGATTGAGTTTCAGGTCTGTTGGCATTAAGCACGAAAAACATATCGTATTCGCCTTCCTTGAGGATTGGGAAATATCTTCCCAATATCCTTGCTCCAGCCGGATCGCCTCCTACGTCAAGAATCGCATCGTAGCTTGTGTCCTGAAGAGGAGCTGCAGCCTCGCCAGAAACTGCGGGAATATCCAGAGAGTTACCTTCAAGATTACTCCCCACAACCCTAATGCCACGTTCAGCAAGAATACTTGTCTTTTCCCTGGATCTAAAGTATGGGTTTATTACATCGAGGTCCACAAGCCCGACCTTTCTACCCAGTTGAGCCAGTTTCACAGCATAATTGACACTGAATTCAGTTTTACCGCTTCCATAGTGTCCTATTACAATTCTTATCCTTTTGTCGTTGATCATCAGATTCTCCTAACTATATATCTTTGGCAACTCTTCCCCAGAAAGAACCCTTTGCCCTCCCTCTGCAAGAGCCTTAAGCTCGTCCTCTCCAGGGTAAACGGTTATGCCGGAAATAAAGCCTGCCATTTCCTCCAGCCAGCCTACGAACAGCTTGTCGTAAGCAATCCCTCCTGTAATTATTATCTGGTCAACATCGCCCTTCAATACCGCTGAAGCTGCGCCGATCTCCTTGGCAACCTGATATGCCATGGCGTGGTACACAAGCTTGGCATACTCATCTCCACTCTCGATCCTTTTGACGACCTCTCGGGCATCATTTGTACCGAGATAGGATACTATTCCTCCATTGCCGACTATCATTTTCTTAAGCTCTTCTTTTGTATACTTACCAGAAAAACAAAGCTCTACCAAATCCCAGATCGGAAGTCCTCCAGCCCTTTCAGGAGAGAATGGCCCTTCTCCATTAAGTGCATTAGGTACGTCTATTACCCTTCCTTTTTTATGTGCACCTACAGATATACCGCCTCCAAGGTGTACTACGATTAGATTTAAATCCTCATATTTCTTGCCTAACGAAAGAGCATACCTTCTGGCAACGGCTTTTTGATTCAGGGCATGGAATATACTCACCCTCTCAACACCTTTAAGGCCCGATATTCTCGCCACATCCTGGAGCTCGTCTACTACAACGGGATCGACTATAAATGCCCTGCCACCTATCTCCTTAGCTATTTCATTAGCGATCAAGCCTCCAAGATTTGAAGCATGCCATCCTCTTTCAGAGTTTCTAAGATCCTTTAACATTTCATCGTTGACTTCATAGGTGCCCCCCTCAATAGGCTTGAGAAGGCCTCCTCTCCCTACAACTGCGGAAATCGTTTTCTTATCTACCGCATTTCTTCCCAGCGCATCGAGAATGATGTCCTTCCTGAAATCCATTTGCTGGATCACTCCCCCGAATTTCGAAAGCACGTCCACATCATGTCTGAGTGTTTCCTCAAACACCATCGTATCGCCATCGTACACGGCTATCTTCGTGGAAGTACTCCCAGGGTTTATTATCAGCATCCTGTAATCTTTCATACGCACCTCTCCCTTAAGCCATCAAAGTGGCTAGAACTATTGAATTCAGCTTTGCTTCCTCACTGTCTGCCCTCGAGGTCAAGACTATCGGCTTACTTGTACCCACAATCAATCCAGCTGATTTTGCATTTCCCAAAAAGCTTAATGATTTATATAGGATATTCCCAGCTTCTATGTCAGGTGCAAGAAGAATGTCTGCATCTCCAGCCACCTCGCTGTCTATTCCCTTGATTCTTGCTGACTCCTTGCTGACTGCATTATCCAGAGCAAGAGGTCCATCAACTATACAGCCCTTTATCTCCCCTGACTTGTTCATATCAGTCAATGCCTTGGCATGGACTGTTGCTTCCATCTTTTCACTAACCTTTTCTTTAGCTGCTAATACTGCTACCTTTGGTTCTGCAATGTCCAGAGCGTGAGCAAGCTGTACTGCATTTTCTATGATCTGTTTCTTCTGATTCAAATCAGGTGCAATTATCATAGCGGCATCAGTGACTATAAATACCTTATGATAGGTTGGAACATCAAATACTGCTACATGGCTGATTACATTTCCTGTTCTTAGACCAATCTCAGGGTCAAGCACCTGCTTCATTATGACTGATGTATCAATCAGACCTTTCATTAAAACCTGAGCCTCTCCGCTGCTAACAAGAGTGGTTGCTTTTCTAGCAGCAAGTGTTCCATCCTTTTCATCTATGATCTCGACTCCACTAAGATCAAATCCAATATCAGCAGCTATCTTCTCAATGCTATCCTTATCGCCAACCAGCACAGGAACAGCTATACCCTTTTCATAAGCCTCCTTGACAGCACCTAAAACATCCTCATCCTGAGCAACAGCTACAGCTACTCTCTTTGGCCCCTTTTCAAGTGCCAGTTTAAATAGGCTTTCAAAATCCTTTGCCATCATTCCACCTCATTCTCATAGACTTTGTATTCTTCTTCCCCATCCAGGACTCTTCTTGCACCCTGGTTAAGGGCAATCATTTCATCCTCGCCTGGATAAACTACAATCGGAGCAAGGAAGGAAACCATTTCGGAGATCTTCTCTATCAAATAAGATGAGTATGCAAGTCCTCCTGTAAGTATGATAGCTGAAATCTTGCCGTTTAACAGAGGTCCACAGGCTCCTATTTCTTTCCCAATTTGATATGCCATAGCTTCATATATCAGCTTTGCATATTCATCTCCGGATTCGATCCTCTTAACTACTTCTCTTCCATCAAAGGTACCAAGATATGATACCAAACCTCCCTTGCCAACCAGCATTTTTTTGATCTGTGCCTCTGAATATTCACCTGAAAAACACATTTCTACAACATCCCATACTGGAAGACCACCGGCCCTTTCCGGAGAGAATGGTCCCATATTGTTTGCATTATTGGCATCAATTATTTTTCCGTTTTTTATCGGCGATACAGATATTCCGCCACCCATATGAGCAACGATAAGATTCAGCTGATCGACCGGGATACTATATTCCTTCGAGTATCTGTGGCAGACTGCTTTTATATTCAAAGCATGAACCAGACTTTTTCTCGGAATTTCTTTTAGCCCCGACAGTCTTGCTATTTCTTCGAACTCGTCAACTGCTACTGGATCTACTATAAAAGCAGGTATATCCTTCTGATCTGCAATTCCCTTTGCAAGAAGACCACCAAGGTTTGACGCATGTTGTCCCTGTACTCCGATTTTCAGATCCTCAACCATTACATCTGTAACCTTATAGGTACCACTCGGCATTGGCTTCAAGAGTCCTCCTCTGCCTACAACTGCCTCAAGCTGATCAAGAGTTATCCCCTCTTCTCTCAACCAGTCCATTATGATACCTAGTCTGTAGTCAAACTGACTTACTACAGTGTCAAAACCCTCCAGGTCCCTCGCTAGGTGGTCGAGCTTTTTTGTCTTGAACTCATGGTTCCCTTCGAATAATGACACCTTCGTTGAAGTTGAACCAGGATTTATGGCTAGAACAAACTTTTTCTCCATATTTTCCCCCTTATTCCTCTACAAGATTTATGATTGCAGTGTTTGGTACTACGGATTCCACTGTTATGTCAGGGTTTGGCAGAAAGCTTAACTCTACCTCATGGCTGCCTGCTTCAAGGTCTTGAAGATCTATGGAAGGTCTGAAGGCAGTTACAAAGTCAAGGTCCTCAACCAGGGATTTATAACCCTTTAATACTACCGTGTAAACCAGTTCATCCTCTATCTCGCCCAGAGTTAGTCCCTCAGGTATATTAATGATCCTTACCTGTTCAAGAGTGAATTGACTTGTTATCTCAACTGTTTCCTCTACCTTGTAGGAAACAATTAGCTTCTCACTTGGGTCCAGCATTGAGATCCCACCAGGTAGGTTCAGCTGAACTTCAACAGAGGTTTTATCAAGCAAGCCGTTTACATCTATTGGCATAGTCTCTATTCTTTCCAAAAGATCTACGCTTTCGTCTCCCTTTATCATGACTACTTCCGGAGAAATAGTGATTTCAGTAAGTGATAAGCCCTCGGGCAATTCATTGACTGTCGTAAGCTGTACTGGGACCAGAGCAGTCTTGAATACTGGAAGTGTCATATCTATTATCCCAGGCTCTTTTTCGACACCTCTTACCTCTTCTCCCGAATCGGTTACCGCCTTTATAGGGACAGAAAGATTGGTTATTTCTTTTTTCCCTGTTATATCGACCAGCGCAACTGCAGAATCTACTTCATTGATCCAGGTTCTGGGACCTCTAAGAAGGATGCTTTGTGGTCTTGCCAGAATATCACCCATCACATACCCCTCAGGCAGCTCACCTGATGTGGTAATGCTGATTGGGATCTCCTTAGTAATTATCCTGTCAAATGTGAAAAGTACTTCCTTAGGCTCATAGCTCAAAACAGATATCCCTGACGTCTGATCCAGAATTCCCACCGTTACAGGTACCTTAACCTGTCCTTCACTATAACCGCTTAAGTCAACCTGTGCAAAAATGTTAGATGTAAGAAATTTATCCATATCAGCCTTTTGTCCGCTGACTCTTACATTGATCTTAACCTCCTCAGGTCCCATAATGACAAGTCCCTGTCTATCCAATGCAGCTGTATTGGCATATGTTACTGCAACATTTCTAACAGGTTTCTCAATTATTGGATTTGTATCGCTCATAACATAGCTCCAAAGGAATATAGCAATGACGAGAGTTAGAATTTTTGCAGTTATATCACTCTTCCTCTTCATCTTTTCGCCTCCATTTCATAATGAAAGTCTGATTGCTTCCCTTTGGTTTATACATATCCAGAAGGATCTGCCTTAAGGTCTTTGCATCGAGATATCTTGATATAGTACCATTCTCTGCAATAGATATGGCTCCTGTCTCCTCAGATACTACGATTGAAAGACTGTCTGACCGCTCAGATATTCCAAGTGCTGCTCTATGTCTCGTCCCCAGCTCCTTGCTTACGGTGGAACTGTCAGTTAGGGGAAGAAAACAAGCTGCTGCCTTGATTACGTCATCCTTTATGATAACGGCCCCATCGTGTAGTGGAGTATTTGGAATGAAGATATTGATCAAAAGGTCACTGCTGACAGTACCCCCAATCTTAGTTCCAGTCTCAACAACTTCGTTTAAACCCGTCTGTCTTTCAAGTACCATCAGGGCACCTATTTTTTGACGCGACAAAGAGGCTGTAGCTTCAACTATTTCATCTACAACCCTGGACATGTTTTCTCCTCTGATTTCAATAAAGGATTTGGTGAAGAATCGGCTTCTTCCAATGTACTCAAGTCCTCTCCTGAGCTCTGGCTGAAAAACTATAAGTATAGCAAGGGTTCCGACTGTCATTACATTTTTGAGTATCCAGTTGATAGTATACAACTGAAGCCATTCACTTACTTTTGTAAGAACGAGCAATACACCAATACCCTTGATCAATTGCTCAGCCCTTGTCTCCTTGATGAGCGTGAATAGCTTGTAAATCACCACGGCAACGATCAGGATATCTACGATATCCCTTATTCTTATGTTTGCAAAAATGTCTGCCAGATATTGCAATCAAATCACGCCTTTTCTCTGGAATCCTTCAATTCTATTATACATTAGTAGCGCTTCGATTTGTATATATAAATATATCCTTCTTAGCTGACGTTATAATTATATCAGTCCAACCCATCGAGGGTATCCATGGTGTCGTTTAGAGATTTTTGTATCCTCAAAAGTGACTCAGGTGAAATCTCCAGCTTCAGATCGCCGGATAAAACATCATTGACAGGTATTATCCTATAGTTGAACCTACCGTTTCCAGCACTCCATCTATTTACCCAGGTCGGTATTGGAGTAACTGATTCGATAGTTAGCTCTCCGGTGTACCCATCCTTTACTATTATTAAAGAAATCATGAGTCCATCCTCTGTATATGATACCCCCATAGTCTCATATCTCTGGTTAGACAGCAGGTTACCCATTGAGTAGATCACAGGCACTTCCTTTTGATCAGAGGTAATTACATCAAGCTCCTGTACTACATGCGGGTGACTACCCAGGATAATATCAGCGCCATTTTCTGCAAGGAATGCTGCAAGCTCCCTTTGCTCTACTGACGACTGTCTGTGGTACTCATTCCCCCAATGAAGATAAACAACTATAAGCTCTGCCCCGTTTGATCTGGCTTCATCGATGCTGATCGATATTTTTTCCTTATCTGTCAGATTGACCATTCTCTGAAGCTCCTCCTGGGTCAACAGGCTTTCCAGACCATTTAATCCAAAGGTATAGGATAATAATCCAATTTTTACTCCCTTGATTTCTTTTATAATAAAGTCTCTTTTCTCTTCCTTGCTGGTACCAACATATTCCAGCTGTCTTTTTTCAATTTCCTCAATAGTCTTGATTATTCCAGCTTTACCTCTGTCAGCTGAATGATTGTTGGCAGTTACCAGAACATCGAAGCCTGCCTCCT
>CAZHLQ010000487.1:0-4323 GCA_964533235.1 uncultured Gudongella sp.
ATACTATGCATGCAATAGATATGGTAAAATTCTTTTGAAATATCTAAATTAGGACATTTATTGATAAATATCCACGCTGGTATGCACTTTCAAGAGCAAAAGTGATTTGAAATGGAGCTTATATTTCTTCTGATGACCTCAAAACAATATACAGGCAGACCAAAAAAATGATAGAATCATAAGATAGATTTATATAGCTACTAACTTTGAAGGAGCGACACAATGAAAAAGAACGAGGCATTTTACATATTGATGGTCCTGGCAGGCTCGGTCCTTTGGGGAACGACAGGAACAGCCCAGCACTTTGCACCTGCAGGGGCATCGCCACTGTCAATAGGTGCAGTAAGACTTGCAATCGGGGGAACAGCACTAACGATCCTTGCTTTGACGAAAGGTGCAATAAAAAGTAAGGGGATATGGCTAAACCCTAATACATTCATATCTGCAGCAAGCGTAGCAGCATATCAGCTTTTCTTTTTTGCAGCGGTTCTAAAGACGGGGGTTGCAATGGGTACAGTCGTTGCAATAGGCAGTGCACCAGTTTTCGCTGGATTATTCTCCATGTTGATGGGACAAGATAAGCCAGATTCCAAGTGGCTCCTTGCAACCTTTGTTTCCATAATTGGGTGTATACTCCTAATAACAGGAGGGAAGGAGCTTGCAGTAGAAATAAGCGGAGTTCTTTTAGCACTTGCAGCTGGAGCAGCATACGCAGGGTATACAGCCTTCAGCAAACAGCTGTTGGATAAATACTCTACCTTGGCGGTCACTGGCGTAGTGTTTTTCATAGGAGCTATACTATTATCACCAATGCTATTTCTTTATGATCTTAGCTGGTTAAGATCAGCTCAAGGAATAGGTGTCGCTCTCCATCTCGGCATCCTTGCTACCGCTCTTGCCTATGTACTTTTCACCTATGGACTTTCAGGTATTCCTTTGCACAAAGCAGTTACGCTTTCTCTTACTGAGCCAGCCACTGCATCCATGCTGGGAGTATTTCTTTTAAAGGAAAAGCTCTCCTTAATATCCTGGATAGGAATGGCATTAGTATTTGCAGGGCTTATGATAGTTGCACAGAAAACGAATGAGAATTAATTTATGAAAGACAACTTATAAGTCATTTAATAATTGAAAGCGATTAAACTGGGGGATAAATATGGCAAGAAAATATAGGGTTCTTTTGATAATGGTATTTGCTATGATCCTGGGGTATCTGCCATGGTATAACTTTTCGGCAGTATCGAGCTTTATCCAATCTGACCTGGCATTGACTACACGTCAGATGGGGACTATCCTATCTGTTTTCCAGGCAGGCTATGTGCTGACTGTAGTATTTACAGGCTGGCTAGCCGATAAATTCGGAAGAAAAAGAATAGTATCCATTGCAACTCTGCTTACAGGTGTTTTCTCTATCATGTTCTCTTTGCTAGCCAAGGGGTTCGATAGCACATTGTTTTTCCGAATACTTACAGGCTTAAGTGCCGGTGCCATATATGCACCTGGGATAGCACTTCTTACCAACTGGTTCGATAAAAAGGACAGAGGGATGGCTGTTGGCGCTTATACAGCTGCACTTACGATCGCATATGCAGGAGGATACTTCATAGCAGCACCAATTGCTGTAGCAAGCGGATGGAGAACAGGTATATTCTGGACATCAGTACCAGCACTGGTAGCTGGACTTCTACTGATACTTTTAATAGAAGAAAAACCAAAGGAGACAGCGAGTTCTACAATCCAAAAACCAAGCGTTTCCTCTGAAAAGACGATAAATAAGAAGCTCAAGAATACAGTGATCGCAATAGCAATAATAGCCTATGCAGGACATATGTGGGAGCTATACACCTTCTGGGGTTGGATAGGAAACTACCTGTCCTCGGTGATTTACCTGGGAGGAGCAACACAGGCAGAGGCTGTTGCAAGAGGCGGGAGGATAGCAGCTTATGTAATACTTCTAGGAGCACCTTCAGTATTTATCGTAAGTTATCTTTCAGATAGATTAAATAAAACCAGGCTCATAATCCTGGCCTCAATTTTCAGCATACTTGGTGAGCTGGCCTTTGGATCGGTCAGTAAAATGAGTTCAGGATTCGTAATAGCAATAGCACTTTGGGTAGGATTTTGGGCAGTGGCAGATTCAGGCATATATAAGGTCATTCTGACTGAATATGCGGATACAGACAGAACAGCAACACTTTTAGGACTTCAATCGGCAGTTGGTTTTGGAGCTACGATCCTTTCGCCTTACGTGTTTGGCAGGGTATTGGAAAGCATTAACAGCGGCCTTTCCATGACGATCGAATACCCCAACTGGGGCTTGCCATTTACGATAGTTGGAATTGGAGCACTCGTATCACCAATAGCAATGATATACCTTGGCAATGTATTGAGAAAGATTTAGGGAGAACAGAAAATGAAAGGAAGTGGGAAAATGGGAGAAACATTACAACAAAGAAAAGACAAGCTTTTCGGAAACCATGTTCTAACAGTGACGCCTCTTCACGAGGATGGTACGATCGACGAGGAGTCAACTAGGAATCTTGTTGATTACGTTATCGACAGAGGCGTTCACGGAATACTGACACTTGGAAGTACTGGTGAAGTATTTGCGCTTACTGAAGCAGAGAGAATGCAATACGTCGAGATAGTTCTTGACCAAACCAAAGGCAGAGTACCAGTTGGAGTAGGAGTCAATGATTCCTCAAGTGACAGAGCCGCATTGCTTGCAAAGCACGGAGTAGAGCATGGAGCTGACTACATATTCACCACAGGACCTTACTATCATCCACACAGAACAGAGGGCATCTATAGGCACATCAAGCATATAGCTGATTCAGTTCCCGAGCATCCAATAATGGTATATGATGGCGGAGCAGGGATAGAAATGGGATTGCCCCTTCTTAAGAAGATGGCAGACGACATGCCTAACCTTCATTGTGCGAAGCTGTTTATTCCATACCCTGCAAAGATAGCATCCTATGAGGGTGCAACGGATGGAAAGCTTCAGGCATGGTCAGGCCACGACCAGATGAACTACCTGATGCTGCTTTACGGAGCAAAGGGCATGACCTCTGCTGCAAGCAATATCCTTCCAAGAGAGCAGACCGATATGTTCAACTTCATCCAGGAGGGCAAAATCGACGAGGCAAGGGAGATATTCCTCGATAAGCTGGCAACCATAAATGCTTTCGCATTTCCCAACGTCCTGTCATACATCCCTGCCTACAAGGCAGCTTTGTATTGGATGGGAGTAATCAAAACCGACGTTTGCAAGGTAGTTATGGAGCCGATCGACGAAATACAAAGAAGAGAATTGAAGGCTACGATGAAGAGGATAGGGCTTCTATAGTATTTGGAGAGGTGAGATCTAGTGGCTGAAGAAAAGAGTAAACGGATATTCAACTCAATAGCTGGAGTCTATAACCTATTCTATGGATATCAGAAGAGGAGCTTTCATAAGGTCATAGAACAGGTCAAGGATGATATTGACATAACTCTTTATGATACAGTGCTGGATGTAGGCTGTGGAACAGGAGCACTGTGCTCAGTGCTAAGCTCAAAAGGACTCACCGTTACAGGAGTAGATCCAGCAGAAAGAATGCTGCAAAAGGCTGGAAGCAATCCGGATAACAAAGGCGTTGAATTCATACAAGGCAGCGTTCTCGATGGGCTGCCCTTTGATGACAATAGCTTTGATCTGGCTTTTGCATCCCATGTCGCACACGGGATGCAAACTGAGCCCAGAAAGAAAATGTACAAGGAAATGAGCAGGGTGGCAAAGGAATATGTCATAATACACGACTACAATGACAAAAAAACTCCGTTGACATCTTTCGTGGAATGGCTTGAAGGAGGAGACTACTTTCATTTCATCAAACACGCGGAGCCTGAAATGAGGGACTGTATGAAGGAGATGGAAAACTGCTTCTCTGATGTAAGGGTCATAAGCATTGGCAAGACCTCTAACTGGTATGTATGTAAGCCCAACAAGATATAAAATGATCGCCAGTACCGGTACCTTTTGGGGGAATTTTCCCTCGTAAGGTACCGGTGCCTTTGTGTTATAATGTCTTAAAGGAGGTGCATAATGAACAGGATAAAATTACTTATAGCCGTAATTATTATATTTTCTATGCTGCTAGTAAGCACGGCTTTTGCAGCAGAGCCCATTAAGGTATATATAGACAATACCAGACTGGACATGGAGGTCATGCCGCAAATACGAGACGGAAGGACTTTGGTGCCAATGAGGGCAATCTTCGAGGCTTTAGGTGCGGAGGTAAAATGGGATAACGATAGTAGGGAAGCCTCCGGAAAACTTGG
>CAZHLQ010000488.1:0-4328 GCA_964533235.1 uncultured Gudongella sp.
CCATTACTTCGATTAAACAATCTAGATGAATACCTTGGATGTATGGTTTATGCCAAACTGGAATCGTTCCAAAGAACCAGTTCATTTAAGGTAAGAGGCGCACTAAATGCTGCAATGTCTCTTCCTAAGGAGATACTAGAAAAAGGAGTTATTACTGCATCCTCAGGTAATCATGGAAAAGCCCTTGCTTATGCTGCAACACAGCTTGGTACAAAAGCATACGTAGTTGTCCCTGAAACTGCTCCTAAGATAAAAGTCGAAGGGATAAGATTATACGGTGCTGATATAGTTTTCAGCATCCCATCAGAAAGATTCACTGTCGCAAAGAAGCTAAGTGAGGAGAAAGATCTAAGCTTCATATCACCATTTGACGACTATGACATCATGGCTGGGCAGGGTACTGCAGGTCTGGAGATCCTCGAGCAGCTTCCGGAAGCTGACTATGTAGTAGTTCCAATAGGCGGAGGAGGACTTATAAGCGGAATATCCACAGCTATTAAAGAGACGAATCCAAAAATTCAGGTCATTGGAGTTGAGCCAGCGGTGGTTTCAAGGTATACCAGCAGCTTTTCTGAAGGTCATCCAGTCACTTTGGCACCTGATTCAAAATCAGTTGCAGATGGACTGCAGACATTATGTCCAGGAAAGCTTAATTACCCCATAGTAGAGAAATACGTCGACAGGATAGTAACTGTGGCTGAAGAGAATATTCTTAAAGCAACAAAATTAATGTTAACTGAGGGCAAACTATTAGCGGAGATTTCATCATGTATCACCATAGGTGCAGTTCTTCAGGGGGATTTGAAATTCAGACCCGAGGACAAGGTCGTTTTCTTCATATCAGGCGGTAATATCGGGATGGATCAATTTACTAAGTTTGAAAATATGGAGATCTGATAATCAAATTAAACTGGGGTGAGTATAAGTGAATAGAGTATATGAGTTCGAAGCAGAGATCAAGAAAGTGCCTGATATCGATGGATCCTTTGTTGTATTCCCATATGATATCAAGTCAGAATTCGGGAAAGGAAGAGTCAAGGTACATGCGACCTTTGATGGGGAGCCTTATGATGGAAGTATCGTAAATATGGGCATAAAGAATCCTGATGGCTCCATCTGTTACATTATTGGTTTAAGAAAAGATATCCGGGAGAAAATAAAAAAGAATCCGGGAGATGCTATAAGGGTTACAATTGCTGAAAGAAAATAGAATTAGTTTATTTGTAGTATCAGCGAATTATATATCTGTTAAGTTACCATATAGAAAGATATCAGGAGGCTAAAGTTGAATATAGCGTTTTTCGTCTTAGGTTTAATATTGCTTGTTACTGGTGCAAATTATTTCGTGGATGGCGCAGCAGGAATAGCCAAAAGGCTCAAGGTATCAGCACTTCTAATAGGCTTGACTGTCGTTGCATTTGGAACATCAGCCCCTGAGGCAGCAGTCAGCATAAGCGCATCTCTAAAGGGCAACAACGGAATAGCATTGGGAAATGTCTTGGGAAGTAATATTTTCAACCTTTCATTCATACTTGGAGCTGCTGCCCTAATATTCCCGTTGTCCGTTGAAAGGCAGACCATTAGAAAAGAGATACCAATAATGATACTTTCTGCACTGTCATTGTTTGCTTTGGGAGCTGACAGTGTAATCGATAAAAACAGCAATATGGTTATCTCGAGGGGAGATGGTCTTATGCTGCTTTTACTTTTTGCGTCATTCTTGTACTATGTGATCGAGGTGGCCAGAAACAGCAGAGAAGTAGTTGAACTCCTGGACGATCCAATAGAGAGCAACTCTGTAAAACTTGTGGCTAAAACCGTCGGTGGGCTAGCTCTTATAATATCAGGAGGGTATATAGTTGTAGAAAATGCTGTCATTATCGCAACGGCTTTAGGCTTATCACAGACCTTCATAGGATTAACTATAGTTGCTATCGGAACATCGCTTCCCGAACTTGTAACAAGCATAATTGCATCGGTTAAGAAAAATCCGGAAATTGCTGTAGGGAATGTTGTTGGAAGCAATATATTCAACATTTTTTTCATCCTGGGAGCATCAACAGTAGTGTCTCCAATAACAGTAGTCTCAAGTCTTGCTACCGACATGACGTTTAACATCCTGTTATCGTTTATACTACTGTTCTTTTCAATTTCGCACCGTAGCATCAGCAAAAAGGAAGGGGCAGTACTTCTAATGATTTTCATAGCCTATAACTGGTATCTTGTTGCTTCCATTTAGATTTAGTAAAGTTTCTAGAAGTATGCTTTATACGGACTATAAGACGTGTCCCTGTTGTAGTATAATCAGCATTATGGGGTACAAATATTGAAGTGGCTATAAATGAAGGAGGGTTCAAATTGAGGAAAATAAAAATTGCAGATGGCATTCACATGCTCACCTTAAATGTTGAAGATGTATTATTTGAAGGCATTTGGGAGCTTGCTAGCGGAGTAACACTAAATTCATACGTAGTTCAAGGTGAAAAAACGGCAATTATCGATGGAGTAATAGGCTGGGATGGAGTACCTGAGACGCTATATAAAAGTCTAGGAGAGATAGGAGTAGACCCAAAGGATATCGACTACCTTATAGTAAACCACATGGAGCCTGACCACTCAGGTTGGATATCCAATTTCATGAAGATAAAGGATGACTTCACTATAGTATGCACTGACAAGGCAGCTAAGATGGTTTCTTCATTTTATGGAGAAGATAGGATTAGGGTCGTGAAAGAGGGAGATACTCTTGATTTGGGCAACGGCAAGGTATTCAGCTTCCACCCTGTACCAAATGTTCACTGGCCTGATACAATGTACACTTATGAAAAAAGTACTAAGACACTATTTTCCTGTGATATGTTCGGATCCTTTGGGAAAATGGGAGATCATATCTTCGATGATGAAATGACCCCAGAGGAAGATATATTCTTCGAATGTGAAGGTATAAGATATTATTCAAACGTAATGACTACCTTCACACCTATGCTGAGGAAAGCCATCCAGAAGGCAAGAGAGCTTGACATAACCACCATAGCACCAGGACATGGTCCGTTGTATCGAAACAATGTAGAAAAAATAATGGACGACTACAGCAGATACTCACAATATGCTGAAGGTGCAGGGAAGAACGAGATCACTATTCTCTGGGGATCGATGTATGGTATGACAGGTAAGGCTATAGCTCATGCTGAGACGATACTGAAAAGAGAGGGTATCAAGTACAACAAACTCGAGATGCCTCTTGAGAGTGAAAGTGAAATGGTAGCTACAGTATTTAAATCAGCAGGTGTGATCATAGCAGCACCGACCTATGAATACAAGCTGTTCCCACCGGTAGCGGCTGCTTTGGATGAGCTGGGGAGGAAAAAAGTAAGCAATAAAGCAGCATTTAGATTCGGTTCATTTGGATGGTCCGGAGGAGCTGAGAAGGAGCTCGCTGAAATAATCGAAAGAAACAAAATGAAGTGGGATTTTGTGCCTTCTGTGGAATTCGAAGGTTCTCCCAAAGAGGAAGACCTTAAGAAAATTGAGGAAGGAATCCTTCAGCTTATTGATAAGATAAAGGGAAAAATAATTGAGTAGATAAGTCTGGATCAAGGTCTGCAGAGATACAACTGTAGACCTTTTTTACTATTTAATTATTTAGTGTAGAAAAATTCTTGTCTTAAAATTATAATCTAATATGGAACAAGCATTGATGCTATTAACCAAGGAGGTTAATATGGATACTTTGAGAGCTGCAGATATATTGATCGAAAAAATCAAGCAAGACTACAAAGAGGACATTGCAGTCGTTGTGATAATGGGTTCAACTATATACGAAGATACTCACTCCAGATCAGATTTGGATATGTATTTCGTAGTTAATTATCCCAGGGGTAATGAGCTTGGTATGACATTTATAATAGATGGCATAGGATTCGATTTCTGGCCAATATCCTGGGAAAGGTTAGAAAGGATAGCAAACCATGATGAAAGAATCACCTCTATCATAACCGAAGGGAGGGTGATTTACTTTTCAACCGAGGAAGACCTTAAGAGATTTCAAGACTTACGGGATAAGGCGCTCGATGTAAGTGATACCAAGAAATTCATAGAGAAATCAAGAAAAATCTTTGACCAGGTATATAAGAAATATTTCACTATGGAGAGGACAGATAAATTATCAGAGGTCAGAAGACAGGGTGTCGGCATTATCAACCTATTGGCATGGTCATTAGCACTCTTAAACAAAACAACCATAAAAAGAGGTCGGGGGAAGCTTAAATCAGAGATATTAAACATGGAACTGTTCCCTGACAACTTTGAAGTCGACTATGATCTTATAT
>CAZHLQ010000489.1:0-1511 GCA_964533235.1 uncultured Gudongella sp.
AGCTTGATTAGACTCCTATAAATCACATTTCAAGTTTTTTATTTTGTTTTTTTTGAATTCTCTTGATAGAGCCCATATAATTGTGTAAAAGTTGAAAGGCCATAGAGACCTGCTATTATGTTAGTTACGACACAGACATAAGGAAGAGCTCTATGACCCAAATCAATCTTAATTTAAACGCTGATCAGATTCAAGACATCATTGTACATAGTGGCGCAAATGATCTCGCCAAACAAATGTTAACGACGATTTTTAATCAGTTGATGGAGAAAGAAAGAGATGAATACATCAATGTAGATGCCTATTCTCGAGAGAATCATCGCAACTCAAGTCGTAATGGCTATTATGAACGAAATTACACAACACGCATAGGACGACTTGAACTCATTGTCCCTAGAACACGAGATGGTGAATTCTCACCAAGTATCTTTGAAAGATATCAGCGAAATGAAAAAGCTTTATTATCAACGATGCTTGAAATGTATGTTCAGGGAGTATCCACACGAAAAGTGAGTAAAGTGGTTGAAGAACTGTGTGGGACATCGGTATCTAAATCATTTGTCAGTTCACTGACCAGTGAATTAGATGACATGGTAGATGATTTCTTAAATCGACCATTAGAAAGAGCGTATCCCTTTATTCTAAGTGATGTCCTCTACATCAAGGTTAGAGAGAATCATCGGGTCGTTTCTAAAGCGTTTCATGTGATCTTGGGAATTAATGATATGGGTGAAAGAGAACTATTAAACTTCTCGATATCAGACTCAGAAACGTATGAGACATGGAAAAACTTGTATGAACAGTTAATCCAACGTGGTCTAAGCGGTTTAAAGCTAGTTATCTCTGATGCGCATAAAGGAGAAGTCAGAGCGATTAAAGAAAGCTTTAGTGGTGTTAGTTGGCAACGTTGCCAAGTGCACTTCATGCGAAATGTATTTGATAAACTCCCACGAAAGAATACTGAAAAAGTGAGAGCTGAATTAAAAGTCCTATTTAAGACAAACAATATTGAACTAGCACGGTCACTTAAGAATCAAATCGTTGATGAGTACGCAGGTCAATATGAAAAGATGGTTGAGTGTTTAGATGAAGGTTTTGAAGATAGTTTCCAATACTGTTCAATCGAAGAAACGAATTACTCACGTTTGAAAAGTACAAATATGCTTGAAAGACTAAACTCTGAAATTAGACGAAGAGAAAAAGTTGTCCGTATATTCCCTAACACTCAATCTGCATTAAGACTACTGGGTTCTGTACTAATTGATATCCACGAAGAATGGCAATCCAGTCCTCGTCAATATATAAAGTTTACTGACAAAACAAAAAAGTGGATCAACTAACGTTGATCCAAGACTAACATAAATGATTTTACACAAGATTAAGGACTTGACTCATAAAGAGCTTTTTTGGATTATGATATAATGACTTAGCGAAGGGAGTCTTCACATGAAAATTTGTATTGTGACGGGCGGTACAGGGGGTCATATTTATCCTGCATTGGCACTTGCTCA
>CAZHLQ010000490.1:0-3207 GCA_964533235.1 uncultured Gudongella sp.
TCGTTCATCATGGCGCAGGCCATGGACGTGGAATGGAAGGAGGTTGGCGGCGTTGGCAAAGGAATTGCCCTCGACGTGCGGGCGGTGCCGCGTACGGTTAAAAGGACCGGTGTACTTCTGGACTCATCCGAAGAAGGGGAGATTGAGGATCTGTCAGAGATGCAGGGACGAGCTGCTTCTTGAGATGCGTGATAAACCGACCGGAGGGTGGAACAATCCGCCGGGGTTAGATGCGTGAGGCGGGGGACACTCTTCTTTGAGTGTCCCTCAAATCACATGCAAACACTGTATGGTCTCGAAAGGTCAAGTTGTATCTTTTGGGAAACAACTCGACCTTTCGAGACTAATCAACTACCGCTATTTCGTGTCGGCGTGCCAGTCGTACAACCTGTTGATCGGCATCTCGTAATCCTTGTAGAGCTGTACGATGTCCTGTCTCATACGCAGCAATCTCTTGTTCAGATCCATCGCCCTCTTCTCGATGGCGGCGGGGTTTGCGACACCGCTGTCGCGTCTTCGGAACTCGGCTATCTCCCGCTGCATACGCATGGTGATGGCATACGCGTCCTTCCTCAACCTTGCGGGATCCGTATCCCTGACACGCAGTCCGAATCCCCTCAGAAGGAAGTTGCTTCCACTGAGCTTTCCGTCCGCGTACCGTCCGTAGTTTCTCCACCAGTTGACCACCACGGCTGGAGCCGACGTCGCCACGATGTGCATCAGTCCTCTCGCGGCCTTCTCCGAATCGCTGTCTCTCTCCCCCCAGACTGGATACTCTCCGAAGTAGGTTTCCCCCTTCGCAGCCTCAACCAATGAAACGAGAGGTCCGCCGGGCGTGAAGTTCCCCATTGTCTTATCCCACTCCGTGAGATTGAACCGCGTGGCGGCTCGCTGTTGAGGGTCGAGCAGCTCCCAGTAGGGGATCCACCCCTCCAGCTCCAGCTCCTTGTCGAACAGCCCCCTCACCATCGCACGGAGGATCATCCCCGTAACGATCATTGCCGCCACACCGCGAGGGTTGTGGTACAGGTTGCGTATCACGGCTTTCCCCGCAAGGAAGGGGAAGGAGATAAACGGTATGCCAGTGTCTCTCAGAAGCCGTACGCCCTTCGGAAGATCCCTGTAGTCGAAGAGCGCCTTGTTCACTTCCCTGACCGCTCCAGCCGCGTCGAGCTTCACCTGTCGTCTGTTGACCAGAGTGGCGAGAGGCTTCAACGCTCTCGTCAATGGATCGCCGCCATACTCCTGCGTGGAGGCGTTGGCTCCCACCTCCGTGAAGTAGGTGTACGCGATGTACCTGTGTATCTGTTCTATCCCCTCGTAGAGTGCGCGCCCGGATCTTCCGACAGAGTTGTTCTCCAGCGTGTGCAACGCCTTTGCCAGAGTCTTGAGCATTCCGCTCATATCCTTCTGCGCTTCGATGGCGGCGTAGTCTCCTGCGGAAAGAGCCAGCTCCGCACGCATCATCGTCCCCGAGAAGAGACCGTGGGCTATTGCCTTCTCCAATCTCTCGCTCGCCTTCCCCGTCCTCAGATACCGGAACACGTCCTTCGCGCATTCAAGATAATGGGACGTGCTGTAGTAGAGAGGGATCCCCGCCATCTGCATCAGGAAGAAGTTGCCGAAGAAATTGTTGACGTAACTCGTCGTGCTGTAGATGATCTTGTTCTGCTTGAACATGGAGTGCAGCATGAGATACGCTTGTACGATCTCGCTCCGCGCCTGTTCATCCCTATGCAGTTCAGCCGCCACTTCCTTCTGCACGAACTTCCCCTCAAGCTCCCCGTACTTCGTCTTCCCATCGGACTTCAACCGGACGTACCCTTTCTCAGGCGTATCCCTTACCATGTCCGTCTTAAGAAGGTACTGCTCAGTCAGTCTTCTCCCAGTGTCCCTGACCAGAGTACGCGCCGCCAAGTAGAGTCTGGTACTCGCATCCGGAGCATACCCGAGAAATCTCTGCATGTACTCGGGAAGCTGCTCCAACTTCTTATCTCCGTGGATTTCCCTTGCCATGAGCTTCTGCGCCAGCTCCACAGCCGCCTCGGGAGACACTCCCTGTTCCGCAATCGCATCGACGATGAACTGCCCGAGCTGCTCCACGGAGGGCGTGGCGGCGGGGTCGAACTCCCCCCTCGGATCCACCCTTCTGTCGCGCTTCACACGCATGAGCATCTCCAAAAAGGACTTCGGGCCGCCATCCAGCCCCTCTTTGCCTCTGAGTAGAATCGTTTCCTCGACGGCCTTCTTGATACTGCGCACGTGCTCCTGCAAATGGGCGGGGATCTCGGTCAGGTCTATGTCCGATTTGTAGGTGAACCAGTGGTAGAACTGCTCCTCCGTGATCTTCCCCGCCTTGAACTCCGAGTGAAGCGCGTCGAACGCCTTCTCTATGGCGAATTCCTTCCCCTCGATGAACCTGTGCACGGGCCGCCATATTGCGTTGAACGCATCGGGGAGGCGGGCCTTGTCGTCGAGCAACCACCCAGCTATCTTCCCTATCCACCCCTTGGATTTCGACGCTTCATTCAGACTCTTCGTCCCGAAGGAACTTGGATCGGCAACAACTCCGAGCGTAGATGATTCCCCGTCGATAGGATCAGGCGCAACGGGGTTCTCTGCCGCCATCGCTTCCTTCGTTTCCTTCTCCCTGCGTACCTTTTCAGCTTCCTCTCTTACCCCAGCAGCCTCTTCCGCCTTCTTCCTCCGTCTCTCCATCTCCGGTATTACGGTGGAATAGAAGGTGTTGTCCTTTATTATCTCGTCAGTTTTGCTCTCCTCTACCTCCGGGAACGGTATCGCCTCGTCGCTCTGCTCCCACGTCTGCTCTGCGGAGAGGACTTTGCGTCTTCCCTCGACGGCCTTTCTGCCACCGCCAATGTCCATGAGCTGGTTGACGAGGAATAATGTTGTATCCGCATCCGCCATGGCGGTGTGCGCATCCTCGGGCTTCTTCCCGAAGAGACGGGCGAGATCATCGAGGGTGTATCCCCTCGTCGCATCCCTCGTGTCCGAGCCCCCCTCAATGGCGGTCCGCTGCTGGTCGCTGCCTTCGAGCATGAGACGCGCAAGCTGGTACGTGTCGATACCCTTGTAGTTCCCGGAGTCGAAGTGAACGTGTTCGCTCTTCGCTTGGAGGACGATGTTCTCCCAGTCGAATCCGATGTTGTGTGCCACCACAACGCCGCCGTTGCCCATGAAGGAGCG
>CAZHLQ010000491.1:0-1584 GCA_964533235.1 uncultured Gudongella sp.
AAGTTTCTTTAAGATCTTATCTTTAAAGGTTTCTAATGTAGAAATAACCTTACTAGCTATACCTTTTTTATCAGGAATAACATCTGCTGCTTTACCAGCTACATCTGCTGCTTTACCAGCTACATCTGCTGCTTTACCAGCTCCTGTAACTACATTAGCCACAGTTGATACACCAGATGCTACAGCTTTAGCTCCACCAACTACGGCTTTACCAGTATCTACAACTGCTTTACCAGTTTTATAAACACCTTTACCTACTTTATAAGCAGCATAACCAGCGGCACCGTAAGCAACAGTTTGTCCTGCAGAATAACTTGAATTTTCAGAACCCTCTTCCATTATTGGATTACCGCTCTCATCAAGCACAGGTTGTCCATTAGCATCTATTTTAGGTTTAGCCCCAGCATTAGCATTTTTACCTTTCATAAAGTCAGGTATTAACCAATCTGGTAATAATCCCATAACCCATGATCCGACTTTACTAGCCATGTTAACAACACCTTCGCCGATCCATTTACCCATATCTATAACAGCACCAACTATCGGTTTAACGGCATTGTAAACATCTTTTAAAATATTTTTAACAGATACTATACCATCCCAAAGACCTTTACCGAAGTTCTTAACATCTTCGAATGAAACATTCATAGCTTTAAGTAATCCAACAACTCCTAACATACCAACAGATAATGAAATACCTGTTTTATGTTCTTTAAAGAATTTACCTAATGACTTATTTTCTTTACCATCAGGATTCTTAGCAAACAAACTAGTAAGTCTTTCTTTCCAACTACCTTTTCTAGGTTTATCACCTTCTTCAGCTTCTTTCTTTTTCTTAGTGAATATATTAGTAATAGTAGCAATAGAACCTTTTAATAGATTACTTGCATAACCTGTTAATGTATCTACTTCTGGATCACCACTTTCCAGTCCTTTAATATAGTCTTTTATTTTTACACCAGTTTTATACGGACCAAACATAAACTTACCTAATCCTCTGTTTAATTTCTTAAACATACCATCAGGTTTATTACCGTTTTTCTCTTCGTAATATTTCTTTAATCCTTCTTTATGTAACTCATACTCACTACCATTAGGATTACCGATATTAAACATCTCTTTAAGTAACCAGCTAGTTCCACCAAAAGCTTTACCAGTAGCATTACCTAACATACCTAACATACCACCACCAGCACCTTTAATTGCTTTATATGCTGGTAAACCACCTAACCCAGGCATTTTTCTACTAAGGTTATACAACCCACCAGCAGTATTTAACCCGAGTCTACCGGCACCTAACGTAAGACCACCAGCCATCTTAGCCGCACCCAAAGCTCCTTTACCAAGTAACTTAGCACCACCAAGCATTATCTTTCTATCCCACTCACGTGTCTTCTTAAATATCTTTCTTATATACGATTCACCGTCTTTAATTTTATAGTTATTCTCGTCAATCCATTTGTAAAGATCTGTAGAATAACCTTCTTTATACTCCCATGAGCTATAGAATTCCTTTTTAAGCTCCTCGATAGGTCTAGCTTCTCTCAGTACACCATGTAGTAAATCTTTACCACGATTTAACAT
>CAZHLQ010000492.1:0-2232 GCA_964533235.1 uncultured Gudongella sp.
CACAATTGGCTTTAATGAGCTTAAGGATAAACTGGCTCCAGTTTCGGCAGTGGTTGGATTAGCAGGCTTCAATGCAGCGGAAACAGGCGAGCAATTGACTTATATAGGAGATTCGCTGGTAGACTGGTTCTATGAAGGTAAGTTCATGGGAGTAAAAGTCGACAATGGAGACGTCACAGCAAGGATCCTTGACAGCGCAGGCAAAGAGGCTCTAAAATCAGCACTGGAAACAATAGGCTATGTGTTCCCTGAAGAGACTAAAACAATCCAGGATCTAGTGAAAGAATATAAGGACTCTGTAGATTTAGATAGTGTATGGAAGGAAATGGAGATCCTGATCTCAGAGATGGGGACAATTGAAAGCAATCAAGGGATATCTGAAGCTATTTCACCTGAAACAGATGGTCCTGAAACCCCATCAACAGAAACTCCATTAACTGGAATAAACATATTTGGTAAATATAACAGTGTCAGTAAGGTCAGCACAATGGAAGACCCAGAAGTAGAGATAATCGAGATCCGAGATGTTGGCGATGGAAGTATTGTTTGGATAGATGGGGATGGAGACGAAACAGTATTATCATATGATAAAGCATCCAACAGCATCCATTGGGAAGAGGAGGGAATTGTATTTGACCTTGATTTTACATCTTCCGGTGGAGAGATCACAGGCTTTGGTACAATGACAGGGCTGTTCTGGGGAGAAGAATTAAACGCCACGATAAGCCTTACAAAAATTTCAGATTAGCAATTAGCAAATCAACAATATTTATGATTAAGAGCAGATCCCAACCATTAGGGATCTGCTTATTTTAATTAACGCAGCAACACACCAACTATAACACCAACTCCCGCACCTATGTATAGCCACATTGTAATGTTGTTAGTTAATGCACCGATGACAATACCTATACCGGTGAACAAGCTGATAAGCGTTCCTATATTCAAAATTTCGCTATTTTTCATTTCTGGTTCCATGTAATCACCTCTCATTAATTTCTTTATTTACCTCTACATGTGATGATAGCTCTAGTTATGATAACTATTGAAAGCACCGATAATGCTATTCCAAGCTTAAAAGAAGCAGTAGGGAACAGAGATGCTATAAGCAAATACCTTTGATCAAGACACCAGGACAGAACGACAAGTATTGTAGTGGCCATTAAAATGAGAAAGCAGCATTTAGTTTTATTTAAATTCTCATGATCTGTATTAGCAAACTTGAAAAGTCCAATAGTCTTTTTCGCCTGAAATATTATCACTGCCCACACTGATCCAACTAAGCCATATAATAGCTGCTCTCCAATAATGATTTTGTTCATTCCTAAAGGATCGAAACCTCTCCATACAGCCCAGTCTCTCAGCAAATAGGAAATAAATGGCCAGCTCCTCTGACTGTTCGTGAGAATAATAATTCCATCACCGCTTTCAGGAACGAATTGCATATGAGTCATAATACCTGTACCCTGTCCTCCATGTGATATGGCTGTTCTGCCGTTCGACAGTTCCTCCACATAGTGTCCTAAACCATAGGCATCGAACACAAGACTATAAATACCCAGGTCGCTCACTTGAGACAAATGCATAGCAGCAATAGTAGCATCATCCAATATATAATTTCCCCTCGAGTCAGCACACATACTAGCTATCATAAATTTAGCCAAATCCCTGTTAGTAGACAAAAGACCTCCGGATGCTTTTTCAGGATAAACATATGGGGGTACTGGGTTGCCACTAATGGTATAGCCTGTGGGAAGATAGGGTATCATCGATTTACTCAAATCATATGTGGATTGAGTCATGCCAAGAGGAATAAGTATTTCGCTCTTCATATACTCCGAGAAGCTTCGTCCTGTTACCCCTTCTATAATCAGCTCCATGAGGTTGTATCCTGTATTTGAATAAGAGAAGGTACTTCCTGGCTCAGTCCCAATAACTACCTCATCTAAAAGCTTATCCTTTAATGAGGGCATTTTTGAGCCTGGAGGATAAATCGTGAACACATCTCCCAATGGGAGTCCTGATGTATGGGTAAGAAGTTGTCTTATAGTTACTGATTCCAAATAGTTATTCTCAACTATAAATCCTGATATGTCGATGTAATTAGAGATAGGAGTGTCCAACTCAACTCTACCATCCTCAACCAGCTTCATGACACCCCAGGCAGTAACTGACTTAGATATTGACTGTACTCTAAAGGGATCACGGGATGTCAGCGGTATACCTTTATCT
>CAZHLQ010000493.1:0-9298 GCA_964533235.1 uncultured Gudongella sp.
AATTATAATTAGATGGCTAAAATAAGAGATTATTATTGAATAAAGACATATGTCATAAATGCATAGATTTGAATCGGTAAATATTTTTCCAATAAGCATTGTCATAAAAAAGACAAGGTGTTATAACCATCTATGTGAAACACATATCAATACATATAAATGGAGGGTTAAAATGAAAAGATTAATGGCACTATTATTGGTACTTGTCTTGAGTATCGGCGTACTTGCAGGCTGTACACCAGCAGCACCAGCACCAGAACCAGCACCAGCACCAGCTGAGACTCCAGCACCAGCAGCAAGCAAGATTGCAAAGGTTGGTCTAGGCCAAAACATTTCAATCGCTAAGTCCAAAGACAAAGGCGTTGACGCTAATGGTAACGAAGTACTTGCAGCAGCTCAAGCTGACGTAACTATCGCAGCTGTAGGCTTTGATGCAGATGGTAAGGTAGCAAGCGTTACTATAGACGTTGCTCAAACAAAGGTAGCTTTCGATGCAGACATGAAGGTAACTTCAGACAAGGAATCAGAAGTTAAGTCCAAGAAGGATCTTGGAGCAGACTACGGAATGGTTAAGGCTTCATCAATAGGTAAAGAGTGGTTCGAGCAAATGGGAGCTTTTGAAGACTGGATGATAGGTAAAACTGTCGACGAAATTAAAGCTCTTAAGGTTAAGGAAAGAGACGAGTCACATAAGAACGTTCCAGACGTCCCAGAGCTTACTTCAGCTGTTACAATTACAGTTGAAAGCTATATAGCAGCTGTAGAAGAAGCTTGGAACAATTCAGTTGACGCTACTGGAGCAGAGACTGTAGGTCTTGGGGTTGAAACTCATATCAACAAGTCAAGAGATGCTGGCACAGATGCTAACGGCAATGCTGTAACAGCACAAGCACAAATGGATACTTATATGTCAGCAACTGCATTTGACAAGGATGGCAAGGTTGTAGCAGCTATTATTGACAATGCACAAGTTAGAGTTCCATTCGATGCAGAGGGCAAAGTAGCTACTGATAAAACAGTTGCAGGAAAAACTAAGGTTGAGCTTGGTCCTGACTACGGAATGGTTAAGGCTTCAGGTATTGGCAAAGAGTGGTTCGAGCAAATGGCAGCTCTTCAAGCTTGGATGGTTGGCAAGTCAATCGACGAGATCAATGGCATGAAGGTTGTTGAAAGAGACGCTTCTCACCCATCAGTACCCGACGTAGCAGAGCTTACTTCATCAGTTACAATAACAGTTGAAGGCTATCAGGCAGTTGTTACTGAAGCTTTCGAAATGGCTAGATAATAACACACTCTAAAAGGTCAGCATTTATGCTGGCCTTTTTATTTTCTGCTCACCCAGACTTAAATAAGTGGTACAATCATAGTGAAGGTTCAATATATATCTGAGGAGTGGATAGTATGAAAACAAATTACCAAACCTTTCTTCAGGGTGATAATGGAAAGGCTGTCCTACTGATGCATGGGTTGACATCCGGTGCAGCTCAAATGATCCCAATGGCAAGATTTCTTAACGATTATGGTTATTCAGTAAGCTGCGTAAATTTAGCAGGTCATGGTACATTTCCTGAGGATCTTACTAAAACAACTGCTGAAGATATGGTGCTTAAAGCAAAATATGACTATGAAAACCTGAGAAAGCATCATTATGATGTATATGTAGGTGGAATATCTACTGGAGGATTGTTATCTCTTAAGCTGGCCAGTATTTATCCTGATATCAAGGGGATCGTGTCCATTGCTGCTCCTGCAGAACTTGTTCCCGGTTCATTTATTTCAATTGATTATGCTGATAAGTCAGAGTTTCTCATCAGACCTCTTGATGGGAAATTGGGTATATTCAAAAAGTATCATATCCACTATGAGAGGATTGCAGTCAGGATATTTGATGAGCTTAGAAGGCTTATGGATATTGTTGTTAATGAATCTGTCCTCTCAGAGGTCAAATGTCGGTCGCTGTTGATACATTCAGACAATGATGATATTGCTGAACCGAAAAGTGTGGACATATTATTGAAAATGCTGAGTAATAGCAACGTGGAGGTGTTTCAGCCTGCAACTGGGGGACACCTGTCAGTTCTTTCAGAGGACAGAGAGCAGGTATTTAAGAGAACGATCGATTTCCTTGAAAGTAAATAAAGAGGGGGTAATAAGGTGAAGTACTGCTGGACGACGTTGACTGTAAACAATATGAATAAATCACTTGATTTTTATAATGGTATTATTGGGCTGCCAATAACAAGACGTATAAAAGCAGGCCCTGAAACTGAAATTTGCTTTCTTGGGGAAGGTGATACTCAAATAGAGTTAATCTATGACGCAGAGCTTAAGCCTGAATGTACCAATGAAGGTATATCAATGGGATTCGTAGTAGATTCAACGGAGAAGATGATCCAGCTATTGAAGAGAGAGGGTATAGAGGTTCACAGCGGACCATTTCAACCTAATCCTGGTATCAGGTTCTTCTACGTCAAGGATCCAGACGGGTTCAAGATACAGTTTGTTGAACACCTATAAGAAACAGGGACGATCATCGTCCCTGTTTCTTTATCCATTTGGTATATTTTAAATACAAAAATTTCAGTCTACCAAGGTGCTTTTTGGCTTTTTCCTCTAGTGCATCAAGAAACTCATCACATGATAGTAAAATCTCTTCATCCGGAGTGATATTTCCGTATTTTGCTCTAACAAAAGCATCTGAAATCTTGAGAATGCTGGCTCCGCTAATATCATTGAACTTATAGGCGATCCTTTTGGCATGATCAGTGTGGGTTTCTCCAGGTAAGTATTTGTAACCTAATATACCAAGCATATCAATGATATCAGCGTATTGGTGTACCAATCTCCTTTGAGGATCCATGGAGCTTATCAGCTGCTTTCTTTTTTTATGTTTTATTGATCCATAAATCATCTGTCCTGGAATGATCCCAAGCAGTGTTGCCACACTTAATAGGGCTATGAGTATATATAATTCTCCAGTGGCTTCATCAGCTGTAATATTTTGGTCCTCAGTTATAGGCTCCTCAGGTTGACCAAGATCATCAGGATCCCTGCCATAGCTCCCCGGAAGATGTTGTTCAGATGGATCAGGCTCCTCTGATGAATAGCCCTCAAGTCTTAAAGGAAGAGGAAGTGCTGGAGTAGGCTCAAAAGTCATCCAACCCACAGGTTCAATAAATGCCTCAACCCAGGAATGGGCGTTATTATAGGTAACGGAGTATAATCCATCATCCGCAGGTCCCTTCGCAACAAAGCCTTCAATATACACAGAAGGGATATCAGCGATCCTAAGCATAACGACCATAGCACTTGCATAATAGGTACAATAGCCTTCATTCTCCTCAAACAGAAAGTTATCTACAAAATCAACATCCCTAGGGACCTGATCTACGTCGAGCCTATAGCTGAAGTTATCCCTTAGATAAGCTTCTATTGCAGCTGCCTTTTCATATGGAGTCTCAATACCATCGATGATTCTATTCGTTAGCTCAATAGTTCTTTCAGAGATAGAACGGGGAAGATTAAGATACAACTCCTTATCCTGAAGCTCCTCTGAGGATTCATCTGCTCCATTTGCAAGCCTCATACCATAAGGCTTCGGAATAAGAGCACTTAAGTAGTAGCTTTCACCGTCATACAATCCTCCAGGGAGAACAAGGAAGCTATCCCTGCCCATTACAAATGCCCTGGCATCAAAGGAATTTAAAATCTCAGGGAATAAGGGACTAAAAAGGGTTGTAGAAGAAAAATCCCTAAAGGTTATTACAGCTTCAACTCTATCATAATAGAGGTCCTTCTCATCATCTTCTAATCCGCTTACATCCTCAGTCAGCTTAAAGATTCTTGAAGGCTCTGTTATTGCTTCCCAGCTTTCACCTGTATATATTTGTTTGACATTCCCCCTTAAGTATAAGGATCGGCTGCTCTTTACAGTCATTACCTGATCATTTCTCTCAACAACAGGGCCTCCAAGCCTTGAGCCCTCAGCCTGAAAGCCGGTCTCAGAAAAATTGAATGCATTTGCCTCTCCGACGCTGCGGCTGCCCTGACCACTTGACCGAAGATCCGCAACGAAGGGAAAGGTTTCCTGAACTCTTGATTCAAGCCAGGGAAGCTTCAAATGCCAGTCTGTTTTAGGTGCAGCGATAGCTATAACCGCTATTATGATCGAATATTTTACTCCTGTGGTCAACCAGAGCAACTGACTCGCATTAGTTCTAACTATATTACGTTTACTTCCTGATATTTTCTCTGCATTAAAGGATTTATTACTTAACAATATCAAGAATAGAACTATAAATGCTGCAAGAAGCCAGAAAGCCTCATTTCTAAAACTGTACCAATACATGAGGTATGCAAAAATGTGGGGAGGTATCAGGAGAAAAATGCTCTTATTCCTAAAAACAACGAATGTTGTAAGAACTGATATCATAAATGCCATCAACAATATGAAAGGAATTTGGTATTCATAGAGGATATTCTCTTTGCCCCTTATGTTATTGATGATGTTGTCAGAAAATCCGATCAACCAAGAGTATAACTCTTTAAGATCTTCCTTAAAGTATCTATTTGCAATTAGCAGACCAAAAATACCAGCTACTGACGCAAAATAGATTGAAATTGGGTAAAAGACGATGTATCTGGCAATAATGGCAGCAAAAATAACCACTATAAGCTCATAGAAAGTACTATGAGAGATAGTGATCCCTATACCAAGCATATGTGAAAGCACAAAAACCAGTGCTATATAAAGAAACCAATCTACAGATCTTTCTAGGCGGGATTTTTGGTTATACATGGGCTTCCTCCAAAGTTTTTTCAAAATCAGAGGAATAGTCTATAAGAAAAATTGGGACTCCTTCCTGCCTGAGCCTCGTTTCAACAGCATTCTCTACATATCCTGTTTTATTTCTTATATCAGACACACCTATTACTATTGGGTTAAGACCATTTGAAATAAACCCAAGCACGGCTTTTCCAAGAATTACGTCAATTAGTGGTGAGATAATTACTATATTAGTACCTCTAGACAGGTAACTAGCTTCTCTTTCCAGCTGTTCCTCTATACTAAGGATTCCATTAGAGGATAGCATAGCCAATAGCTTCAGAAATGGTTTCATATCTCTTATGAACGAACCCTCAGCTTTTTTAAGGGTTCTTCCATCTTGTTGGATCAGTGACACACTTACACCATGCTCCAGACAATGACCAATTATTCCAAGAGCAATATCAACCTCCAGGTCCTCAAGTCTTCGATCTATATCTAAATACATTGCATCCTTGTTGTTGTCGATAAAAATCACTGCATTTGAATCTCCACGCTTTTCAAATTCTTTGACTATAATTGTTTCCTTAGCTGCTGACTGGCTCCAGTGGATAGCCTTGATACTGTCCCCTTCTCTGAATTCTCTAAGAGATTCTATCCTGCTCCTATCTCTATAGCTGAGATTATTGATCACCAAATCTCCAGCCTCCCGGCTTGCAGATATTCTAAATGAGGAAAGGCTGTTAGGGTCGGGATAAATGATTAGCTCTGTTGGACTGCTTATCCTTCGTCGTAGAGAATAGATCCCAAAGCAATCAGTAGAAACAAGCATTAAGTCACCTGAGGAATAGTAACCTCTACGATTAGCTATTATATTCTCTCTGCCTGTGTGCAATCCTCCACCTTGGAGAGACACCTCTACTGGTAGCGGTTCTTTTCCGGTTATAGACTTAGTAGTGGAATTTATTATCAAAAGACTTGGCATAGTGAAGGGGGTCTTGTTTCTTATAGAATACTCTATTAAAATTTTGTCTCCTTTTTTGAATTCCATGCCGTGGATACTTATGCTCCCGGAAAGTCTTCTAATGGAGAAGATACCAAATATAAATGGAAGTAATAAAAATAGAGCATAGGAGTACAAGAGGAAGTAAGGGACATCTCCTCCTACAAGTAAGGCAAACAGCATGATAATTATACCCAAAGGAAGAAGCAGACTTGATTTCCTATTCATTGGATATCACCGGAACAGTAACTCTGTTCAGAACTCCCTTAAGAATATCCTCAATCCTTTTTCTTTCAATCCTGGCTTCTCCAGTTATGGAGAGTCTGTGTGAGAGAACCGGGATAGTCATAGATTTAACGTCGTCGGGTATCACATAGTCTCTCCCGGCAACAAGAGCTTTAGCCTTAGAGGCTCTCAACAGGTCTATGGAAGCACGAGGACTAGCTCCAAGTCGTATATCCTCGTAAACCCTTGTTGCACCGGAGATATTGACTATATACCTGTAGATATCATCGTGTACTTTGATTTTGTCAACCTGCTCCTGAAGCCTTACCAGCTCAACACCATCCATTATCGGCTTCACAAGATCCATAGATTTTATTTCTGAATGGCTTTTCAGGATTTCGACCTCATTTATCTTGTCGGGATACCCCAGAGACAGCCTCATAAGGAATCTATCCAGCTGTGCCTCAGGTAAGGGATAAGTACCCTGGTACTCCATAGGATTCTGTGTTGCTAGTACCATAAATGGCTTATCAAGAACATAATGCTCATCCTCTGTTGTAATCTCACCCTCCTCCATTGCTTGAAGAAGACTGGATTGAGTCTTAGGAGAGGTCCTGTTTATTTCATCAGCCAGGAATATCTGGTGAAAGATTGGACCTTTTTTGAAAACGAATTGTCCTGCAGTCTTATCGAATATATTTACACCTATAATATCAGAGGGCATAAGGTCAGGAGTAAACTGCACTCTTTTAAAACTTAGGTCAAGGCTCTTGGCTAGTGCTTTAACTAGGGTTGTTTTTCCTACACCGGGTACGTCCTCTATTAATAGATGTCCTCTAGCCAGAAGAGCAATAACAACATTCTCCAGAACGTCATCCTTTCCTTTTATTGCGAGCTTAAGGTTATCTAAAATCACTTTTGCTTTATTCGAGCTCATGACTACCTCCAAATAAAAATCGGTTTATTATCGAATTTATACCCTATCATCAACTAAAATCAATAAAATAATAAGTACATCCAAAGCCTATTTGTCGCAATTTATATAGAACTGAGATATTTTATGGATTATACTTAAAATACAGGAAACTTGAGCTATAGCAAAAAATCCAAACATACTAGATTGTGAAAGGAGGAAGTAGATTGAAGCCTTTTATTGGCATAACAATGGGAGACCCTGCAGGTGTTGGACCTGAGGTTATACTTAGAGCTCTTGAGAGGGCTGAGTTGTTTGAGATATGTAGACCGATCATTATTGGCAATATGGAGATCATAGGAGATGCTGCCAGGGTATGTGGTGCTAGTATGCTGATCAACAAGCTGGACGATAGCCTTGAAGGTAGATATGTGGATGGTGCTGTTAATGTTATAGATATCGCAGGAATAGATCTAGGTTTATTTGAGAAAGGGAAAACAAGTGGAATATGTGGAGAAGCAGCCTTTAAATATATCGAAAAAGCGGTCTCTCTTGCTGTTGATGGAAGAATCAAGGCTATAGCAACTGCACCTGTAAATAAAGAATCCCTTAAGCTTGCAGGAGTGCCATATATTGGTCATACTGAGATGCTTCGAGGCTTGACTGGTGTTGAGGACCCTTTGACCATGTTTCAGGTTGATTCCTTGAGGATATTTTTCCTTTCTAGGCATGTTTCGTTAAGGAAAGCCTGTGATTCTATATCGAGTGATAAGGTATTTGAAACTATAGAAAAATCCCATAAGGCACTGTTGAGGCTTGGAGTCATAAATCCGAGAATAGCTGTAGCTGCTCTTAACCCCCATGGAGGAGAGCATGGAATGTTCGGCAGCGAGGAAGTCGATCATATAGAGCCAGGTATAAGTATGGCCAGAAGCGCAGGGTATATAGTAGAAGGCCCAGTCCCGGCAGACTCAGTTTTCTACTTTGCTCTTCAGGGGAGATACGACGGCGTGATCTCTTTGTACCATGATCAGGGGCACATTGCTGCAAAGATGCACGACTTTGAAAAGACAGTATCAATAACCAACGGGCTTCCATTTCTCAGGACCTCGGTGGATCATGGAACAGCCTTTGACATAGCTGGAAAGGGCATAGCAAATGGTACTAGTATGTATGAGGCAATCAAGCTTGCAGCTGAGTATAGTGAATATTACTGACGATAAGGAGAGAGTCCAATATGAAATTAATTAAACCCGAACGATTAAAGCAGGGAGACACTGTAGCTTCAGTTAGCCTTTCTTGGGGAGGAGCCGGCGATCCTGAAATAAATTGGAGATACCTCCAGGGTAAAAGAAGGCTGGAGGATGTATTTGGTTTAAAGGTAGTTGAAATGAGAACAACCCTGAAGGGGAGTGAGTACGTCTATAATCATCCTGAAGAAAGAGCCAGGGATTTGATGGATGCATTTAAAGATCCGGAAATAAAAGGTATTTTTTCCTGTATAGGCGGAGATGACAGCATAAGGATGTTGCCTTATATTGACTTTGAACTGATCAGGGAGAATCCAAAGGTATTCATTGGATACTCTGATACTACGATCACACACCTGATATGCCATAAGGCAGGGATATCCTCGTTCTATGGGCCTTCAATATTGGCTGAAATGGCCGAGAATGTCGAAATGCACCAATATACTGTGGATTGGATAAAGAGGTGCCTTTTCGAGAACAAGGTAATAGGAAGAATACAACCATCTGAACTTTGGACCAGCGAAAGACTTCCCTGGGAGGAGGGAAACAGGGACATCAAGAGAAAGATGCTCCCTAATAAAAGCTATGAGCTTCTTCAGGGTGAAGGAATAGTTAAAGGAAGACTCATTGGAGGCTGCGTCGAGGTCCTTGAAATGGCTAAAGGGACAGAGTTATGGCCTGATTTGGAAGAATTCAGAGGTGCTATACTATTTCTGGAGACATCTGAGGACATGCCAAGTCCTGAAAACCTGCTTTATGCTCTCAGAAACTATGGAGCCCAGGGTATACTAGAACAAATAAGTGGAATTATTTTTGGCAAACCGTATCATGACAAGTACTATGAGGAATATAAGGAAATAATAAGAAAGGCCTTGAAGGAATACTCCCTTGAATGCCTTCCAGTGCTGTACAACTTAAGCTTTGGACATACCTCTCCAATGATAGTGCTGCCATATGGAGCAACAGCTGAGATAGACTGTACTCAGTCAACCTTTTCATTACTTGAATCCGGAGTCCTATAAAACTGTAACCATATAGTAATCACATTGACGCGTCAACAGGGTATAATTACCTTGTCAGGAAGCATAGGTTATATTTTTTGGAGGGGAATAAAATGAGAAAGCTTATGATATTTATAGCTG
>CAZHLQ010000494.1:0-2726 GCA_964533235.1 uncultured Gudongella sp.
GGATTAGAAATACTGCATTTCCGTATTTCATTTGGCTAGCTATATTTATAGTAGTACCACTTTTTTTAGTTTTATATTTTGCATTTACCACTGGTGACAGTCAGACTTTATCTGAGTTTGTCTTCAGTCTTGATAATTACAAAAGGTTCCTAACGCCTATTTACCTTAACGTTTTTTACAGGTCTGTATGGCTGGCGATCGTTTCTACCGTGATATGCCTGGCTCTTGGATATCCAATAGCTTTCATAATCAGTAAGGAACGACCGAAAACAAGAAATGTTATGGTATTGATGCTTGTAATACCTATGTGGATGAATTTCCTATTGAGAACCTACGCATGGCTAACGTTGCTGGGTAAAAATGGAATTATCAATTTTATAGCTGGAAAGCTTGGTTTTCAGGGCTTGGATCTACTTTACAATGATACAGCAGTTCTGTTGGGGATGGTTTACAATTTCTTGCCCTTCATGGTACTACCGATTTTTTCTGTAATGTCAAAAATGGATAGGAACCTTATTGAGGCTGCGGAAGATCTTGGGGCAGACAGAAGAAAGACCTTCTTGAAAGTAATATTTCCTTTAAGTCTGCCTGGTGTAATAACTGGAATAACCATGGTGTTCATACCTGCAGTCAGTACCTTTGTAATATCAAGCTTGCTTGGAGGAAACAAATCAACACTAATCGGGAACTTAATAGAACAACAATTCAGATATACAGGCGACTGGCATTTCGGTTCTTCTATGTCGATAATACTGATGATATTCATTCTCCTAGCAATGGCTTTATCTTCTAAATTCGACAAGGAAAAGGAAGGTGAAGGAGGTGGAGGACTATGGTAGAGAAAAGCTTAAAGAGGATTTATACATTCTTGATCTTTTTATTCCTATACGCTCCTATCATAGTACTGATAGTTTTTTCGTTCAACGATTCAAAGTCCAGAGGTGTCTGGAATGGTTTTACTCTTAAATGGTATTATGAACTATTCAAAGACAGAGAGGTTCTTAGAGCACTATATTACACCATTTTTATAGCAGTTAGCTCCTCGATCATCTCAACTATAATTGGAACATTTGCAGCAATAGGAATTTATGGGATGGGTGGTTTTGGGAAAAAACTAGTTTTGAACCTAAATTACTTGCCAGTCTTAAATCCAGACATAGTAACTGCTGTAGCTTTGATGACTCTGTTCAGGTTTGTAAGGCTGGAATTTGGGGTTTTAACAATGCTGTTAGCTCATGTAACATTTTGTCTGCCCTATGTCATCCTGTCAATACTACCAAAGCTTAAACAGATGAATAAACACCTGGCTGAGGCAGCCATGGATCTAGGAGCAACACCATTATATGCACTCAGAAAAGTAGTAATTCCTGAGATAATGCCTGGGATAATAACCGGTGCTCTATTAGCATTTACATTATCAATAGATGATTTCGTAATAAGTTTTTTTACGACTGGACACGGCATATCAAACTTAAGTATAACTATATTCTCAATGGCTAGAAGGGGGATAAACCCCGTAATAAATGCTCTCTCTACTTTGATGTTTATAACAATGGTTTCGTTGCTATTAATTATAAACTACAGAACTGAGAAGCAAGAAAAATCTTTAGAGGAAAGAAGGTAACAGATGAAAAGAAAAATCAGCTTAATGTTATTACTTGTACTTGCAGTCTCTATTATCGCAGCAGGATGCGGGGGCAATAAGCCAACTATAAATGTTTACAATTGGGGAGACTATATAGATCCTGAGGTACTGGGAATGTTTGAGGACGAATACGGAGTTAGGGTAGTCTATGATACCTATGCTACGAATGAGGACCTTTATATCAAGCTAAAACAAGGTGGAAGCAGCTATGATGTCATAATACCATCTGATTACATGATCGAAAGGATGATCAAGGAGGATCTGCTTTCAAAAATAAATATGGACAATATCGATCAGCTAAATAATGTAGCGGATAAGTTCATGAGACTTGATTATGATCCTACCAATGAGTACTCAGTACCCTATATGTGGGGTACAGTAGGTATAATCTATAATAAAACAATGGTCTCCAAGCCACTAACTAGCTGGGAAGATCTCTGGGATGAGGAGTTTTCAGGACAAATAATAATGCTCAACAGCCAGAGGGATACACTTGCTGTTGCTCTGAAAAAACTTGGTTATTCAATGAATACTCGAAGCATTTCAGAACTGGAGGAAGCAAGAGATGAGTTGATAGCTCAGAAGCCTTTAGTTTACGCTTATCTAGGAGACGAAGTAAAGGGAGTAATGACAGGCGGTGAAGCTGCCATAGCAGTAGTATGGTCTGGAGATGCGGTTGCCATGATGCAGGAAAATGAGGACCTTGAGTATGTTCTTCCAACTGAAGGGACAAATTTATGGTTTGACGCGATGGTTATCCCCAAAAATGCTAAGAATCAGACTGATGCTGAAAAATTTATAAACTATATGACAAGACCTGACATTGCAGCACTTAATGCTGAGTATATTGGCTATTCATCTCCAATACCAGCAGCTGTTGAAATGCTGCCTGAAGAAATTCAAAATAGTCCAGTAGCTTATCCTGCAGATGAACTTCTTAAAAATACAGAGATATTTAAGGATCCCCAGGATATCCTATCGGAGTATGACAGAATATGGACTGAAATCACGAGTGCACAGTAAAAATCAAGATGGTTACCCAATAATGAGGTAGCCATCTTTTTTTGTTTAATGATATAAT
>CAZHLQ010000495.1:0-2363 GCA_964533235.1 uncultured Gudongella sp.
TTCCTTACAAGTTTCCTAAAGTGATCGACATTCCAGCTACTACACAAGAAAAAGTAAAGCCTGGTATTGACGGTCAAGAGTTTCAACTAGTTTTAGATACTAATGAGTTCTCTAAGAATGCAATTATTTCTGTAGGTTCTCGTCAGTATGGTCCTCGCTGGTATGTAGTGAAAGATCCTATGCCGTGGAATAACGGATACATCTATTCTTTCACTCTTGTTAGTGATAATCCTATTGTCGATTTTGTAAGTTCCACTTTCCTTCAGATAGGTCTTGAAGTTGAACTGATTGATGGATCTATTGGTGAATTTGACCAGGATTTGCTTGGTCTTCCTCGTTTGGGTGAGAAAATCACCATGTTTGAAACACTTGGCTCCGGTTACGGCTTTGAACACCTTATTACTGACTGGGCTGATGCAAAAATGCTCAGGGATAATAATGGCAAACCTCTTGACCTTCTGATTTATGCTCCTCAGCGTAGGAATCAGCTTCCCCTTACAAGGAATGATGTCAAATGGGAGCCCTTCATCGAATTCTGGATGCGTAAGGCTATGCTTGAGCTGAAAGTAAAGAGGATGATTTGGAGCAAACCTGGAACTGTAAAGAGTAATGGTAGCAAGCAGGAAATGAAACGTATCTCCGCTGGTATCTATCACA
Source organism: uncultured Gudongella sp. (assembly GCA_964533235.1). GTDB lineage: Bacteria > Bacillota > Clostridia > Tissierellales > Tissierellaceae > Gudongella. Next base: position 658 of record CAZHLQ010000495.1, read on the forward strand.
GGATGCGTAATCATGGTAATCTTGTTCAATATAATAGGGGTGAATTCTCCGCTAATCTTCTGCGTTCGGTATTTGGAGATCTTTTCTACAGACGTGTTGATGTAAAAGACCGTCATGTCAAGATGTATACCAATGAAGCAGGATTTGATACATTCCAGCAGGCTCTTAAGAATGATGCTCTTAACTCTGGACTCACCCTTATGGCAGATAGCGGAAACCGCTATATCCAGGGTGAAGGACAGCATTTGACCTATAATTGGGCATTTGATTCGATGGTTACTCGTGAAACAGGTAAAATTGAACTGGTTCACCTGAAAGAGCTTGACCTTCCGCAGACTCAGCTTGATTTTGGTCAGAACAAGAAGAGCACTCCTATATTCTTCGTGTTTGATGTTTCTCCCGGTAGCGATGGTTCTCTGCTTAATAACATTCGTGAAGTCAGGATGAAAGAACGTCCTTCGATGACTTGGGGGTATATTGATGGTACTGCTCATCACCTTGGATTTGCAAGAAGCCAGGGCATGAGTTCAGCTAACAAATTCCCCGGCTATCAGCTGTGGATGAAAGACAGGTGTGATGTCTTCATTGAAGATCTTTCCCGCACTGTCATGATTGAGGAAATACCTCAGTTCTAAATATATAATTGAGAAGCCTCCCCTTAATGTAGGGGAGGTTATTCTCAAACCAACAACAATTAAATAACTACATTATGGGCAAATTATTAGGTAGAATCTCTACGATTAAGAGAGAGTATAGTTCTAATATGCAAACTATGCAGAACGGACTTGTACAACACAACATGACAAGGGTTCCTGGAACAGGAGTTTTCAAGTATCCATACAAGGAATTGGATGGAAAGTATAGAACAGGGCTTGACCCTGATGCTGCTTATATTAAAAGGATACTTGATCCGACTGAAAGAGAGCTTGAGATAAAAAGAGTAAAAGAATTAAAGGCAAAGCTTCAGACTGCGCTGGGAGACATTGATTTAGGTCCCAGGTCTTCTTTCTGGAATTATGCTCTTTCTACTTCTACGGATGATACAATGCACGTTCAACCTTATAAGTTAATGGATGGTGATAATCATTTTGATCTGTCTATTCCTTTTCAAGAGTTGGCTTTTTCATGGCTAAGGGTTCACCCTACTATCGCAAGCAGTTATCAGGCTTGGGAGAGGGGTGAGTTTCCCGCAGATACTCAATTTTATGTTGCTGATGATGAAATTGAAAACGCTGTGTTGTTTAAAAAGAAACAGCTCATCAACAAGGCTATTTCCAAGTTTGACAATATGACTCCTGAGAAGAAGAGAAAAGTAGCGAGGTTACTGGGACTTCCTGTTACAGAGAACACTAAGGATGAAGTCGTATATAATCAGGTAGATAATCTTCTCAAGGAAACTGAGTTTAAAACTGGAAGATATCAAGGGTTATCCACGGTGGAAGTATTCAACAGGTTCGCTGACATGAAGGAAGATTTGCTCCATATAAAGGATTTGGTCAAACAAGCCATCTCTCATTCCGTATATAGGATGAAACCTAATGGAAAAATATATGAGGGAGAATATGAAGTCGGAAGTGATGAGGAAGAAGTCGTGAAAATGCTTATTGATGAAGATAATCAGGACATGCTTCTCACACTTGAGGCTAAGTTGAAAACAAAGAAATTAGCTGAAGTATGATACCTGTAGATAGCTTGTTATATAAGAT
>CAZHLQ010000496.1:0-1903 GCA_964533235.1 uncultured Gudongella sp.
GTAGACGTTGAAAAATCAACTCAGCCAGCTAATATTGAAGCTTTTCTTGGAACGGGAAACCTTATTTATATGAGTAGAGATGCCCTTTATGTAGCCGGGCAGGACTATCATACCATATGGGGCTCGATCACAAATATTGCCAAGTTCAATGTGGATGGTACGAAAATTGGGTTTGCTGGCGGGGGGCTTGTCGAGGGAACAGTCCTTAACCAATTCTCAATGGACGAATATGAAGGGAATCTTAGGATAGCTACTACTAATTGGAAGAGAGAAAGTGTCAATGCAGTCTATATACTTGACGAGGATCTAAATCCTCTGGGTGCAATAGAAAACCTTGCACCAGGAGAAAGGATTTTTTCAGCCAGATTTATGGGAGACTACGGATATGTAGTTACCTTCAGGCAGATTGACCCATTGTTTGTGCTGGATCTTTCAAACCCGATAAAACCAAGAGTTACTGGTGAGCTTAAGGTACCAGGATTTTCAAGCTATCTACATCCGATAACAGATAAGGTGCTTCTCGGTATAGGAAGAGATGTTGATGAAAATACTGGTATGCAGAACGGTATAAAGCTGTCGCTATTTGACGTATCGGATGAAGGAAAGCCAAAGGAGATGACTAATCTGGTGTTGGGAGGACCGGGAAGCTATGCTGAAGTCCTTGATAATCATAAGGCTTTAATGCTCAACCTAAATGGTGACATGATTGCCTTCGACGTATCATTAAGCGACATTGCAGATAAGTATGTGAAAACAAGCTTCAATGGAGCTGCTGTCATCGAAGTAAGACCATCCGGAAGCATAAAAGTACTGGAGCTGATATCCAGCGAAGGTCTATATGGCTCTTATGCTAAACGCTTGGTTTACATCGGGGATAAGCTCTACTATGTTATAGACGATACTATCAGAGCCTTCGATATGGATGGCTTCGATGAAATCAAATGAAAAAAGAGCAGTCTGGATATGATCCAGACTGCTCGATCTTTATAGTATAACTCTACATAGCTGCGGTCCAGCCTCCGTCCACTGCGAGGCACTGACCGTTTACGAAGGAAGCGTCATCGCTTGCAAGGAATACGGCAACCTTTGCGATCTCTTTTGGATCTCCCATCCTTGGATTTAGAGCCTGGCTCATTCCTGCGACCTTAGCCCAATCCATATTTATAGTCTTCATGAATTCGCTAGTAGCTATCTCAGTAGCAATTGCTCCAGGGCATATTGCATTGCATCTGATGTTTTTCTTGGCGTACATGTAGCCAGTATTTTTTGTCAATCCAACGACCGCATGCTTGCTGGCAGTATAAACCGCTCCAGCTATACCACCCTTAAGTCCTCCAATGGATGCAATATTTAGGATCACTCCGCCTCCTACAGACTCAAAGTACTTGACGGCCTTGCTCATAGCCAGGAACATGCTTTTAACATTAAGATTCATTACCTTGTCGTACATTTCCTCAGAGGCATCTCCGACAGCAGTCATGTCGTCCATAATACCTGCATTGTTAACAAGGATATCCAGCTTGCCAAATTGCTTTATTGCTTCCTCGATCATCGCCTCAATACTGTTTTTGTCCGATAGATCAGCAGAAAAAGCGACTACCTTTCCGCTGAAGTCCTTCGTTTCCTCAACCAGCTGATTAAGCCTATCTGCTCTTCTTGCTACTGCCAGTACTGTTGCACCCTCCTGTGCATAATGAAATGCTATATCCTTACCCATACCAGAGCTTGCACCAGTTACTATCGCTACCTTATTTTGTAACTTCATATAATGACCTCCCTTAAAATATTGACAGGGATTTAACACACTGCCTGATAATAATATATGATAAGGCTTCAAATATGTCAACAATATAACAATAAAATGTAAAAAAATTCCTGAAGCAGTCAACTCCAGGAATATAAA
>CAZHLQ010000497.1:0-3624 GCA_964533235.1 uncultured Gudongella sp.
GTTACCTTTACCAAAAGACTGTCGTAATATGGTGTAATGGTTGCACCTGTAAAAGCACTGCCTCCATCCAGACGTATACCAAAGCCTGAGCCTGATCTGTAGGTATCCAGTGTTCCAGTGTCCGGTGCAAAGTTGTTCAGCGGGTCCTCAGTGGTTACTCTGCACTGGATCGCAAATCCTCTTGGCTGGATATCTTTTTGGCTTTTTATACCTATCCTGTCGGAATCAAGCGAATACCCCTGAGCAATCAATATCTGAGCTTGCACTATGTCTATTCCTGTTACCATCTCTGAAACGGTATGCTCAACCTGGATCCTAGGATTTACTTCGATAAAATAGTGCTGCCCATGACGATCCAAAAGGAACTCAACGGTCCCGGCATTGCAGTAGCTTATGGAGCTCCCGATCTTGACAGCATCGCTGCAGATCGCTTGCCTTTGCTCTTCTGTTATTGTAAATGCAGGGGTAAACTCTACTACCTTTTGGTGCCTTCTTTGTATGGAACAGTCTCTTTCATAAAGGTGGACCAGGTTTCCAAACTTGTCCCCGAGTATCTGTACCTCTATGTGCTTTGGCTTCTCAAGGTATTTCTCAATAAATACATCGTCATTTCCGAAAGCTTTCTTAGCCTCATTTCTTGCACTCCAGTATTCACGGGCAAGCTGCTCCTCATTATATACGACTCTCATCCCTCTGCCTCCGCCCCCTGCTGAGGCCTTGAGCATAACAGGATAACCAGTAATTTCTGCAAAATGGAGCGCATCCTGGTCGGAGGTGACGGCTCTTTCAGTTCCTGGAATGGTCCTGACGCCTACAGATGCAGCCACTTGCTTCGACTTTATCTTGTCACCAAGCCTTTCCATCATACCAGTATCAGGACCTATAAACTCGATCCCCACCTCCTTGCACTTACGAGCAAGCTCAGGGTTCTCGCTCAAAAACCCATAGCCCGGATGGATTGCATCTACGCCCTTCTTAAGTGAAAGCTTTATGATCTCGTCGATATTAAGATATGCCTCTATAGGTCCTTTATTCTTGCCTATCAGATATGACTCATCTGCCTTTGTTCTGAAAAGAGAATTCTTATCCTCCTCTGAATAAACTGCGACTGTCCTTATTCCCAGCTCCTGACAGGCTCTGATAACCCTAATTGCTATTTCGCCTCTGTTTGCCACTAATACCTTTTTAAATTGCCTGATCATACAGACTTCTCCTCACCTTAAAAATATTTTAATGTGAATTCTATATTACTGAATCAAAAAAACAAGATACCAAATTTGTATCCTGCTCAGACTAAATTATGAAAAAGTTTTCCTAAAACTAATTATCGCTTTGTGCCCTCCCACTATATATCTTCCTATACTCCAAAGACCCATTTTCACTTGTTGAGTGGAATAAATGTATTCTTTCGACTAAAGTATAAGGCATGTTTTGTGCCAGCGTGCGCTCAAGGTCATTAAACTCTGTTGGAAGCTTTACCTTCCTGCCAAGAGTGACGTGTGGGATATATGGCCTTACCTCGAGCTTGAATCCAGACGCCAATAGAAGACAATGAAGCTCTCTCCAAAGCTCCTGCAGTTCTTTGCTTTCCTCGAGACCCATCCATAGTATATCTCCTTCTCGTCTTTTGAAGGTTCCAAAGGTGATTGGTTTTACTGAAAATGGCTTGAATTTTAGCTCATCGATGACATCTTCCAGAGACTTCACTCTCTCAGGTTCCACCTCGCCTAAAAATTCAACAGTCAAATGAAGCATGTCAGGTCTTACAAACCTTCCCTTTTCAGCTGTACTTTGAATCCTTTTTATTGCAATGTCAATTAGCTCTATAGTTTCCTGATTGAAGTCGATCCCAATGAAAAGTCTCATGATATCCTCCCCATATCTCCATATGCTCTAATTAAAGTATACTCCCAAACAATAACAGCTGCCAGGATAACATATTTATTCTTGAAAAATGATAAATAAGTATAAACCAGGATGGTATACTATATATATGATATGTGTAGCAGGTGATTGAAATGCTTCAAAACAAAATAAATCAAAAGGCGACTAAAAAAATGAGCTTACTGGTCTTGACCACAGTATTTTTTATTTCAATAGTATATCTGGAGACTGTGCTAAGGCTTTTTACCACTGCCGTCAGGCAATCAGCAGGTCTTGTATATTCTCCGCTCTTTGGAGCGGTCTTTGCCCTGTGCCTTGGCATCGCTTCCTCCTTATCAGGGAGAAAATTCATTCCCTCTGCTTTCCTGTTGATATTAGGTTTCATTTTTGCATCTCAGCTTGTTTACTACAAGATATTCAGGACATTCTACATAGTCTACTCCGCTGGAAATGCCGGTAAGGTAATGGAGTTTGCTAATGAGGCTTTGTACAACATTTGGATAAACCTCCACTTGATACTCCTTATGTTCCTTCCGTCTATTATCTTTATAGCTTCAGCCAAAAGCAGAGTGATCGAAAGGCCGGAAATTACCCAGCTTTTACTCTTGCTTTCAGCGGCAGTGATCATCCATATGATCGGTGTTGGTTCATTGAACCGGGGCGACAAGGATGTTAATTCTCCCTATAACCTATACTATAATATCCACCACCCTGGGATGTCGGTTGACAACCTTGGCCTATTGACATATATGAGACTGGATCTTAAGAGGTCACTTATCGGTTGGGAGCCTAAGGAGCTAGGCAGCGGTAATGCAATAATTGTGATCCCTAAAAAGGTATCTGTAAGACCAGACAAAGATGTTGAAGAAGAGGCTATATATAGTCCTAATACTATGGATATTGACTTTGAAGAGCTTGCGATCCAGGAAACAGATCCTCAGCTTAAAAAACTCCATACCTATTTCAGTACTGTTGAGGCAACTACGAAAAATAGATTTACAGGGATGTTTAAGGGATATAATCTTATCCTTCTCACGGCAGAAAGCTTTTCACACCTGGGCATAGATCCACAAGTAACCCCGACACTTTACAAGATGTACAACGACGGCTTCAGGTTCGAAAATTTCTATACTGCACTTTGGGGAGTAAGCACCTCCGATGGTGAATACGCTGCTACCACAGGGCTTATACCAAAAAGTGGAGTATGGAGCTACAGACATTCCAAGGACAATCTATTGCCCTTTACAATGGGAAATCAACTTAAAAAGCAGGGTTACATCACGAAGGCTTACCACAATCATTCCTATGATTACTACGACAGGCATCTTTCACATCCAAATGCCGGTTACGACTACAAAGGAATTGGAAATGGACTAAATGTTACAAAGACGTGGCCTGAATCTGACCTAGAAATGATGCAGCTGACCCTTCCTGAATATATTGGAAACCAGCCCTTTCACACATACTACATGACAGTCAGCGGCCACATGAGGTATACCTTTGGCGGTAATTTTATAGCAAATAAAAACAAGGAGCTTGTGAAGGATCTTCCTTATCCAGAAGGATCTAAGGCTTATCTGGCTACTCAAATTGAACTGGACAAGGCCCTTGAGTTTCTGCTATCTGAACTTGAGAGGGCAGGACTTGCCGAGAGGACTCTCTTTGCCCTAAGTACTGATCATTATCCCTATGCTCTTGCTAAAAACCATCTTGACGCCTTGGCAGGACATGAGATCGAAG
>CAZHLQ010000498.1:0-1561 GCA_964533235.1 uncultured Gudongella sp.
CTGGGAGCTACATGGAATCCCTACCCAACGGCGAGACGAAAGCCGCGATCGTGCTCCGGGCGTCCGTCCCGGCGGGCAAAACGGTATCCGTCTCCACTGTGGACGAGCTGACGCTTTTCACCGGCTCCGTGGTCAGGAGTACCTACGATGCAGAATCCGACACGTGGACCGTGACGGCGGCGGACCCGCTTTCCGCGCAGGGTATGGACGAGGAGTTCGTGATTACGAAAGCGGGAGACGTTGCGGACGTTATCCCGTTTGAGTTTTTGGACCTATCGGAAGGCACGGCATTCCCGACCGTTCCGGTATCGGACGGAATCACGCTTCGATACTGGGTCCAGCTGCTTGAAGCCCTCCGAGGGGCGCGGCTGTACTACGACCCGGTAGAGGGAAGCTACGTGCTCAGTGACAATCCTCGAGTCTGGAACCTCTCCAAAGTGCTGACGTTTTCCGAGGAAGTAGACGCAAGTCAGTACTTCAATTTGATAGTCGCTGAGCAGAATGATTCCTGGGAAGAGGCTGCGGCAAGGGCGACGAGTACAAAGGAATACGGCGGGTACACGCTTATTACAGACCGTGCAGGAGACCAAATCCATAGCGCGAAGCTGTTCCGTGGAATTGTTGCGGGGATAGACTTCCCAGGAGGCTCCGGTACTGTGCTCGTTGACGAGGCTTTCGAGTACGACGCGGACAATCAGCTGACAAGACAGGTATCGAAAAAAGACACAAAGACCACGACGACCGAGTACCTCATCCAGCCGGGAGACGTCCCGTACATCAAGCGGGAAATGAGCGTCACGGTGGACAGCGCGTCAGAGACCGAGTTCGACGAGCGGACAATCAAGAGCGTGGACGTGGCGGCGAATGACGATGAGTCGCTCGTGGTGCGGATTACGGAGACGCGGGAATGGTGGGAGGGGGAGACTGAGATAAATACACCGCCGGAGATTGACCCTGACCCGATAGTGACGCCTATCACGCCTGACCCAACTCCGTCGCCATTGTACCTGCAAGGCGCTTTAAGTGGACGCATTCAAAATTACGCATACAGTCCGGGGTATATTACAGACCCTGCATACGATATACACCGTAGGACCGTTGCAAGCTTCTACCTTACAGGTGGGCGCGGTACTCGTTTTACTTCGATTACGTGGACACTTCCATTTGGTTTTGTGATGACGGCTGGGACGCAGACGAACACGGGCAGAACATTCAAAATATCGCTTTCCGGTCCGGGGGTTTTGCTCCAAGGCACATATCAAATCCCGTTCGTGGTTAAAGCGACAGACGATTATTTCGGCGTAGAAAAGACGTGGAATAGGACTTTTACGGTGGTGATCGAATGAGCACAACACTAACTCCTTCTCAATTCATCGCAAAGGCGCGGGCGGGCGAGGCTCTAATCCCGCCTATCACGGTGCGCGGTTTCGGGCCGGGCGATATCCCCGGCGGGTATCGTGTATTCGAGGGTGGAACATACGCGATCAATGACCCGAAGTACGGCGCGGTCGGGACAAAGCATCTACGCCCTCGCGTCCCGGGTAGTAACCCGTGGTCTATA
>CAZHLQ010000499.1:0-5825 GCA_964533235.1 uncultured Gudongella sp.
TTGTTGCAGATGGAAGGACTGTAAAGGAGTACACAGAAAGGCTTGGTTGTGTCGGCCCGGGGGAAACAAAGGATTTTCCATTGAATATGGATTTAAACGAGCCCTTTGATGCATATACCGGTGCATGGCTTAACGTAACCGTTTCTGCAATTAGGGCTAATGAAAGCATACCTGAGGACCATGTGGTTGCGTGGGACCAATTCTGCGTCATAAGTGAAGGGAAAGCAGGCTCAGATCTGGCAGAAAATGAAAAGTCTGAAATCGAGATTACAGAAACTGCTGTTGGTATCGACCTTAGGGGAGATAATTTCAGTTACTTCTTCAATAAGCTTGAGGGCAGATTTGAAGCCATAAAATACGAGGGCATGGATTTCATTTACCAAGGTCCCAGGTTCAATGTCTGGAGAGCCCCTGTAGACAACGATATGTACGTGGTAAAGGATTGGATATCGAAGGGCGTAAATAACGTCCTTAACAGGGTAGATGAAGTGGTTGTAAGCCGTGGAGCAGGTTTTACGGAAATAGCTGTGGATCAGTATATCTCCCCTCCAAACGGAATATGGGGAATAAGACTTAAGCAGAATTATACCGTATACAACAATGGACTTATTAAGCTTCGCACAAGGACCTACCCTAGGGGAGCCGCACCTGAGACCCTGCCTAGAATAGGCTACAGACTTACACTTCCTGTGGAGTATTCGAAGGTTACCTGGCATGGACGGGGTCCGGGGGAGTCATATGTAGATACCAAGTCTGCAAATCTTGTCGGGACATATTCCAAGGATGTAGCGGATATGTTCACAGAGTACGTTTACCCTCAGGAAAACGGAAACAGGACGGACGTAAGGTTCATGTCATGCGGAGGCCCCCAGGGAACGGGATTATTTTTCTATTCCAGAGAGGATTTTAACTTCAGCATCCACAAGTACTCCCTGGAGAAACTTGAGGCCGCAAAACATACATTTGAGCTTGTAGAGGATGGATTCTTAAGCCTTTATATCGACCATAAGCACCATGGTATCGGGAGCAACAGCTGCGGTCCGGTCCCATTGAAGGAACACTCACTAAAACCTGACTACTTTGATTTTGACGTGTATATTAAACCGTTCGTTGGACCTGATCCAAAGTACCACGAAATGTTTGGGGAACGGCTGATCTAGGAAGGAGGTAAATATGAGGAAGATCGCAGCAAAACTAAAGGTCAACCAGAGAAATGCACCGTATTATTTCCTTATACCGGTGATCATCGTATTCTCTGTGTTTATGATCTATCCGATAATCAAGTCTTTTCAGCTGAGCTTTTTCGCCTTTGAAGGCGGGAAGTACAATTTTATAGGGTTGGGGAACTATATCAGCCTGATGAAGGACGCCACTTTCAAAAAGGCGCTATTCAATACCTTCGTATACCTTCTGGTCCAGGTACCGGTAATGGTGTTTTTGTCACTGCTGTTGGCATACCTTATGGATCAGACCTTTGTCAGGTGGAAACCTTTTTTCAGGATGTCGGTATTCCTGCCTGCTATAACAAGCCTTGTCGCCTATTCGCTTATTTTCAAGCTATTGTTGAACAATGAGTATGGCTTGGTGAACTATATCTTAAATATATTCGGGATCGAGGGAGTAAACTGGCTGGGTGGGCCTATCAGCTCCAAGATATCAGTGATGATAGCCATTACCTGGCGGTGGACAGGCTACAATACGGTCATAATGCTTGCAGGACTTCAGAATATCCCAAATGAGATATATGAGGCTGCCGATATTGACGGTGCCAGCAGGACCCAGAAGTTTTTTAAGATCATTCTGCCAAATATGAGGCCGATCATACTTTTTTCCGCAATAACGTCTACCATAGGGACCTTGCAGCTGTTTGACGAACCTTACATACTTACCAACGGAGGTCCTGACGGAGCGACCATTACAGTAGCCCAATATCTTTACAACAGTGGCTTCAGATATATCAAGTTTGGCTACGCTGCTGCCATAAGCTACGTTTTGCTGGTCATAATAGCTATACTTTCTTACATTCAGTTTAAAGTGGGGGAGGAAGAGTGATATGAAGAAAAGGAGAAGTCCGAAGGATGCATCAAAATTGACTAAAGTGATCACTTATTCGATCCTTGGATCGGCTATAGCCGTATCGCTGTTTCCGTTTTTCATGATGTTCGTTTCATCCACTTTAAGCACAGGAGATATTCTTAAGATCCCTCCCACGCTTTTACCTGGGGGAAACCTAGCTGAGAACCTTGCAAACCTTAAGGACAGGATAAATATCGGGCGGGTGCTTTTTAACTCGGTGTTTGTGTCTGTTGTATATACCGTGTTGACCCTAATACTGAATTCGCTTGCCGGGTATTCCCTTGCAAAGTTTGAATTTAAGGGAAAAAACATAATATTTGCAGTTATACTGGGAACTCTCATGATCCCGCCGCAGGTGCTTTATATACCTCAGTTTACCATGATGACTGCCATTGGCTGGGCAAACAAGTTTCGTGCCGTTATAGTTCCTATGCTTGCCAATGCCTTTGGAATATTTTTAATGAGACAGAATATGAAGTCGTTTCCAACCTCGCTTATCGAGTCTGCCAGAATAGATGGTTATGGAGAGTTTTCAATATTTTTCAGGATTGTACTCCCAAATATGAAGCCTGCACTTGGCGCACTTGGGATCTACAATTTTATGACGCAATGGGGGAACTTTATGTGGCCTTTGATCATATTGAGCACAAAGGACATGTACACCTTCCCTGTAGCACTGGCTTCCCTGGATGGGTTGATGTATAAGGACTACGGCATGATGATGCTGGGAGCGTCCATATCAACCATTCCGGTTTTAATAATGTTCCTGTTATTCCAAAAACAATTCATTTCTGGTTTAATGGGCGGAGCTGTTAAGGAATAAAAGTTGAAAAGGAGATGGTAAGATGAGAAAGTTTATGGCGTTGTTAATGGCGTTGGTATTGATGGTTGGAGTAGCAGGTTGCAGCACATCACCGGCGGAGGAACCTGCAGGAACTCCTGACGGGGAATTAAGCGGTACAGTGGTTGTATGGAGCTGGGACGTGGCGGCAAAGGCATTACAGGATGCTGCAGTAAGGTTTAACGAGATCCATCCCAACGTGGTTATCGAAGTTGAAGACCTTGGAACAGACCAGGTTTATGACCGCCTGTTAACCAGATTGGCCAGCAATACCGGTCTTCCCGATGTTGTTACTATGGAAGGTGAAAGGATCGCTGCCTTCGCATCCAAGTTTCCTGAAGGATTTGCAGATGTAAGCGGGTATATAAACGAAGATGACTTTTTACCTGTTAAGATCTCAGAAGTTACTGTAAATGGAAAGCTTGTAGGATTTCCATGGGACGGAGCACCTACAGGACTTTACTACAGAGAGGATCTTTTCAATGAAGCAGGAATCAACCCTGAGGATATTGTTACTTGGGACGACTTTATAAGGGAAGGCAAGAAAATGGAGGCCATTGGAGTCGATATGATGCCTTTGGCAGCTTCAACGAACCCGACTTTCTTCGGGATGCTTTATGAGCAGACGGGAAGCTATTTCTTCGACCTTGACGGAAATACTACAGTAAATACAGAGAATGGCATTAAAGCGGCAACTACATTGAAGAAGCTTTATGATTCCGGGATAACTTATGATAGTATTGACTGGGATGGACTTGTAACTGCTACCAAGGAAGGCAAGATCGCAACTGTTCCTTCAGCAGTATGGTGGGCTGGTACAATGATAGATGAGATAGGTGAAAGCGCAGGCAAGTGGAAGGTAATGTCTATTCCTGTGATAGAGGAAGGAATGGATTTCGTTGCGGTAAATGGCGGTTCAAACATTCTGGTACCTGAAAATGCGCCGAACAAAATGGCTGCATTGGAGTTTGCAAAATTCGCTATGACTGACATCGAATCACAGGTCAATGCATTTGGAAACTATGGCCTATACCCTTCATATATTCCCACCTATGACGAGCCTATATTCGACGAAGAGCTTGAGTACTTCGGTGGACAGAAGGTGTGGAGATTCTTTGCTGATATAAGCGGAAACATACCTAAGATTAATTACACCGAGAATTTTGATGAGGCTATAGATCAGATAAGAGATGCCCAGTCCAGAATGCTGGTGGGTGGAGCGGATGTTGAAGAGACGTTGAATAGTCTTCAAAAGAGCTTTGTTGACAATTTCGGCAAGTAGGATCTAAAAGAAGAGGTGGTAAAATGCATAAGACAATTTATGACATCGCAAAAATTGCAGGAGTTTCCCCATCTACCGTTTCACGGGTAATTAACAACAACTATCCTGTGAAGAAGGAGACCAGGGAGCTGGTTGAAAAAGCAATAAAAAAAGAGGGCTACAGGCCAAATCTTATTGCAAAGGGCCTTATTACAAAGAACACCCTTAACCTTGGGGTCGTGGTCCCCGGGATAACGAACCTGTTTTTCCCCAGTATAGTGGAGGAAATAAACAACAACCTTGCAAGCGAAGGATTTACCATTTCTTTATTTACTACCTCAGGTGATTTTACCGAGGAGAGAAAAGTGATCGACAATATCACGTCCCGCAGGATGGATGGGATATTCATAATAGACCCAAGTAAAGAAAACCTTGAGAATGGATACCTGGCTGAGATCTCAGCCAGGGTACCCACTCTTGTGGTAAACGGGATGACTGACATTGCAGATATTAACTTTATATCCTATAACGAGGAGACGGGAACAAAGGAGGCGCTGGACTACCTTCACAGGCTGGGGCACAGGGCCATATTGTTTATTAGAGGCGATAGCAGCCTTTCCTACGAATTACGGGAAAAGGTATATAAAAGACACACAAGGGACAACAAGCTGGACTACTGCAACGTTATTTCCGTGGGTCAGGGGAATACGGCAAGCGTAATAGAGGAAACCGAGAAGGTAATAAGAAGATGGACCAGAAACGGGCCAGACGCTACGGCAATATTTGCCTGTAACGATTTGATGGCTATGGGAGCTTTGAATGGTTTGATCAAGGAAGGCTTGAAGGTGCCTGATGATATTTCAATTATAGGCTTTGACAATACAATTCTTTCGACCATAAGCAACCCAAATTTGACTACCGTAGATATCGACGTGAAATTCATAGGAAAGAAGGCTTCAGAGATGATGCTTTCTATGATCAGGAATAAGGAGATAAAAGTCGACAGGATAATAATGGATACGTCGGTAAAATACAGGGAAAGCTGCAAGGAAAGGACCAAGTAGAAAGACCATGGATATTTTTTACGAAAAGCATTTGAATATGGAGTGCGTAGTTCTTGAGAAGGGAAAGCTGAGGATCAAAATAATACCCGAGCTTGGGTTTAAGATTGCATCGATTGCTTATGATGAAGCCGAGATGCTTTTTCAGCCAAGTGAAGGAAGGTACGGCAAAGTTCCATATGGAAGCGATTTTGAGTCCTCTGATACATCCGGTATGGATGAGATGATCCCGACAATCGACAAATGCGTCGTTGGAGATTACAAGCTTAAGGATCACGGAGACGTTTGGAGCGTACCATGGGAATCAGAAGTCTTAAATGGGTCTATCGAGGGCTGTGTAAAGCTTAAAAGTCTGCCCTTGGAGTTTAGAAAGACAGTTAGTATATTAGATGATGATAGGATCGAAATGGAATACTGCGTAAAGAATCTGTCTGATAAGACGGTTCCATTTTTATGGGCTCTCCATGGCTTGAATGTAATTGGCAAGGGGGCTATGATCCAATTGCCTGAAGAGACGAAAAAGATATTCGACGTCAACAGGAAGATGTATGAAGACGTGGATGATGGAATAATCGAGATAGACGGC
>CAZHLQ010000500.1:0-1536 GCA_964533235.1 uncultured Gudongella sp.
CAGTGGCAAAATATGCTGGAAGAATGAAAAACATGGAGAAGACAGCAAATATAATCAAGGGGCTTTTTGGAGCCATGAGCAACCCCGATATGATATCCTTTGGGGGAGGAGCTGTGGCTAAGGAAGCTCTTCCAATTGATCAAACGCTTGCTATTGCAAATGATATCCTTGGATCTGGTGGAAAAGGAGCAGAGGCTCTTTCTTATGGCCCTGTAATGGGGATACCTCAGTTAAGACAAGCCGTTGCAGATCATCTCTTAAAGCCAAAGGGCGTGGACGCAGGTATGGAGGACATTCTGATACTTACAGGAGGACTTGAGGCGATGAACCTTATGTGTCAGGTTTTCATAGATCCGGGAGATGTTATCCTTGTAGAGACACCCACCTTTGTTCATTCAGTTGAGATTTTCGACATGTTTGAGGCTAGGCTTGTTCCGGTAAAAACTGATGAATTTGGGATGGATCCTGATGATGTTGAGAAGAAGATTAATGAGTTTGGTCCTAAAATGGTTTATGTTGTTCCCACATTTCAAAATCCAACAGGAATTACACTCCCTTTAGAAAGAAGGAAGAGGCTTGCTGAACTTGGAAGTAAATATGACGTGGTAATACTCGAGGATGACCCATACAGAGATATAAGGTATTCCGGGGAGGATCTTCCTCCGATCAAGACATTTGATAAAACAAATAATACTGTGCTTGCAAACAGCTTCTCGAAGATATTTTCCCCCGGGATGAGACTTGGATACCTATATGCATCCTCTGAGATAATCTCAAAGGCAGCAGATGCAAAGTCTGCGACAAACTCTCATACCTCAATACTTCCTCAAATGATCTGTGCGGAGTTTTTCAACAAAGGCTACTACGAGGATCACCTCAAGAAACTATGCGACATCCACAGAGAGAGAAGAGATGCGATGTTAAGAGCAATAGATCAGTATTTTCCGGAGGGTACCAAACATACAACCCCTGATGGAGGCTTGTTCATTTGGGTCGAGCTTCCCAAGGAGATCAATACCACTGAGCTTTTAAAGGAATCTACATCGAATCCTGAAATAGGCGTAGCATATATTGCAGGTGAAGGATTCTTTACAGAAGGTGGAGGAAAGGGTTCAAATTGCATGAGACTTTGCTTCAGCGCAGTACCGGTCGACAAGATCAACATTGGCATAGAAAGACTTGGTAGACTGATCGCGGAAAAGATAGGATCTTAAAGCTTTACATGGATTTCACATTAACAACATGAAACCTTAACACTTGAGCTATATACTTATATCAGGAAGTAAGTAATAAAGTCCCCCCATTCATTCATATAATATGCAGGTTCAAACAATTTGGGCTCCAATAGGGAGCTCATTTTCTTTTTTGAATTTTCAAATTCCAAGCTAAAATAGAAGGATTTTCTAGTTAAATGTAGTATATTAATATGTAAGGGAGTAACAACGAAAGGGAGATTCGAAGCTATGAGAACCTATAATCAAGATAGTCTATTCGACAATCAGCCTAGTAGTACAAATAAGCTAGAAGTAGTAAAAT
>CAZHLQ010000501.1:0-1991 GCA_964533235.1 uncultured Gudongella sp.
ATGCCTGAGCCATCCCCACTCCTCCGTCGTTGGTAGCTGAGCCTCCAATGCCAATATAAAGCCTTTTACAGCCCATCTCCAATGCCTTAAGAATCAGCTGTCCTGTTCCATAGGTGGTTGTATTCATTGGGTCAAGCTTGCCATCCTTGACCAGTGTCAGCCCCGATGCAGCTGCCATCTCGATTATTGCCTCTCCTCCCGGCAGGATCCCAAAGCTTGAATTGATAAGGTTTCCTGATGGTCCGACAACTTCAGTCTGAACCAGGTTTCCTCCCATGCCTGTCACCAGGGTCTCAACAGTCCCCTCTCCGCCATCAGCGACTGGAAGCTTTAATATATCAGCCTCTGGATATATTCTTCTTATACCTGTTTCAAGATTATCCGCGACCTCTATGGAGCTTAACGAGCCCTTAAAGGAATCAGATGCAATTACTATCTTCATAAATCCACCCTCCTATATTGAATCATTCTCCGCCCCAATGACCTATACCTGGCACTCTTACCCTTTTGAACAATCGCTGGAAGTAACCGCTCAAGCCCGCAACTGCACCAAAAATTATCAATATACCCAGCTTGATATTGGCTGTAAAGGGCTCACCTAAAAAAATTACGCCTATAAGGGCTGCCATAAGTATCCTGGTGGTCGACACCAGGGATCCTGTAGCAGAATCAACGTATTTATAGCCCCATGTCAGGAATACTTGCCCAAGTATCCCAAGAAAAGCTGACGCCAGTATAAATGGCATAGCAGCTGGGTCAAAGTCAAGCAGCTCCTTAAATGCAAGCGGGGTATTCAATATAAGTCCAATGAACATTATGTATAGTATGATCGTGTCCCCTGTGTCATGCTTTCTTGCCTCGGTAAGATATAGAGTTCCAAGACCAGTAATTCCAGCTGATGCGAACGCAATAAGGTCTCCTGTATTGATGTGATCGAATGAAGGCTGAGAAACCAGGTATACTCCAGCCATTATTACAATAAGGTACACAAAGCTTGAAGGCTTTATCCTCTCACCTGTAACAAACGGAGCAAGTATAAGTACAAAAACTGGATATGTTAAATTCAGCATATTAGTATTGGTGATTGTAGTATAGTTTATTGCAACTGTAAACATGATTATTCCGAATGCATTCAACACAGCTCTTATTATAACAGGCTTTGGCCTGTTGGCTTTGAAGGATGCTCCTTTGAGCTTCATATAAATAGTTATTAGTATCGCTCCGATAAAAAACCTGAAAAAGCTTGTAACTATTGAATTCATGTCAGTTGTAGTTGTGACCAGCTTTCCAAAATATGAGCTTGCCGTAAAAAATAGTCCGGATGCCAGGATTATTAAAATTCCCAATTTAGTCATCTCCTCTGCTATACCTTGAATTATAGCAAAAAAAATGAGCGTTGAACGCTCATTAAAGGATTTCTTTATACATTTTTCTCTCAAGCTCAAGGTATGCCTTTGATTCCTCCTCAAGCTTTTCCATCTTCCTGTAGGTACTGTCATAAGTCTGGCAACCGCTTGGAGGCATGGTGTAATTATTCGTTGCCTTTTTAAGATCCTCAAAGGCTTCCAATAGGATCTCATTGTCCTTTTCGATATCATCTACAGCTGGCCTTATCTGGTCCAGAAGGGCTTTATCGCCTTTTTTGTTGTATTCCCAAATCAAGGGCAAAACTACAAGCTGCTTTTTTACCAACTGAAGCTCAAGCTCATTCTCAACCCTTCCGTATGCCCTATGGACCTTGATAAGCTCCTCGTGGCAGTCCTCATAATGTACCTTCAGTATCTTATTAGCCATTGCCTTTATAACCGGCATTTCCTGTTTGAGATACCCATGGTGATTCTCGGCTATATCCTTTATAACTTCGTTTATGTTCATACGATCTTCCTCCTTTGGCTTAGTCCCTCAGTATATACCCAAAGAGGTTTCTTTAATTCAAATTTCATCGTAGAATCTCGTCCATTCTCTCCATCCCATAGCTGACATTTTCCCGG
>CAZHLQ010000502.1:0-2601 GCA_964533235.1 uncultured Gudongella sp.
ACGCTGCATAGTCATTACAGCCAAATGTACATGGCACGCCGTCTTGAAACGGTTCATACATTTGCCGTGTATGTCTCTGCTTTCGATAACCAGGCCCAGGTCCCGCAAACCGGCGCATTCGGTACAGCACACCGACGAGCATCACCACATATCTATACAAATGAAGAGGTGTTGTTGCTGATGGAAGGTGCGAACCACTTGTGTTCACCAGATGGTATACGCAGTCGTACGGTAGCGACCGCCATCGCTCTCATGTATGCAACGGGGCTCAGAGTGACAGAGTTGACGTCGCTACAGCATGTCAATGTTCGCCTTGACGACGGTTGCCTATTTATATCCAACTCCAAATATAAGAAAGATCGACTGGTCCCATTACACGAAACGGTCATTACTGAGTTAACAGGCTACCGTGATTTCATCGTCGGTAAAATCGGTGAAAGACTCCCCGATGATTACTTTTTCGTGAGTTCCTATGGTCGACGATTTAGCACACGCTCATTTGAGTATGCCTTCCAACTGATTCGCTGTCCCGTATTTCGTGATATCGAAAAGAAACCGCGTCTTTATGACTTGCGCCACACATTTGCCTGTAACACCGTCAAACGATGGCATCTCGAAGGCGAAGATGTAAACCAAAAGCTGTATGTGCTGTCAACTTATATGGGACATGTTCATCCTGAAGACACGTATTGGTACCTGTCAGCCACTCCGGAGTTGTTAGGGATCGCAGCGCACAAATATGAGATGCGATTTGGAGGTAACGGAAAGTGAATGACAAATCGATTCAAGTCCTGATTCAGAAATTTTTCTTGGAACGGTTGATGGCTCAGCGACAGGTGTCACCGCAAACAGTCAAATCCTATCGTGATACGTTTCGCCTGTACCTCCGATTCATGACACTTCAGCACCGTATTTCGCTCACCAAAATGAGCATCTCACATTTTGACGCAGAACATATTCTGGAATTTTTGAACTACTTGGGGGCTGCTGTACGGTTGCCACATCGGCAAATCCTATACAACCGCCGGCGAGAACCAACGATGGTTGGCGGGAAAAAGGTCGATAAAAAGTGAGACAAAAAGATCTCTCAGGATCTTTTGCAGGTTCATCACCAAGAATGAGAGGTGAATCTGTGTTTCACTCGTGGCTTTGAGCTTTGTCATCACAAGTCCTAAGCTGAATCGGCGTTTGCCTTCACCGAATTTACCTTCGATGGCATTTCGTTCACCGGATTCTTCTCTTTCTAGACGGAGCTGTTCGTTTAACACCTGTGGATCTTTCGGCGGGCGGCCAAGCGGTGGTCCATTCAGATGAATGTCTCTGTCTTTGCAGTACTGAAGATTTTTTCTGGTTCTGAAGATCTTGTCGGCCAGGATACGCTTGGGGAAATGACCATGCCGTGCTTTATACTGTTCACAAGCATCGATCAAATCCTGAGATTCGTTGTAAGCGTCCCATGACAGGTTACAAACTTCTGCGTAACCGTCCACGACCGTCGCCGTGAACTTCGCACCGAACTCGGTGCCGGCGGTCGCCTTGCCACGAACGATCGGACGTACATGAGGCTGGTGGATACTGACGATGCGATCGTCGCAACGACGGGTCTTGTTGTCGTACATGGATTGCTGCTGCTCATAAAGCTGGAGAATGGTTGCAAGATAGGCCAGCTGCTTGTCGTCTAACGAAACGGTTGAGTCTTGCTGCATCTCAGCCACAAGGCGCAGATTTCTCGCCACATACTGCAATTGCTTGCGCAGTGCCTCTCGAACCTGTTTCTTCGTCGGACGACGGTTACGGCTAAAGCGGTTGTATTCTTTGTTCGCCTTTTGGCGATAGTGGCGCGGTTTTTCTCCAGTACGGCCTGCTTGCAACGTATCGATCATCGCTTCTAACTTCTTGCGTGATTCATGGAGTAAGCGGACGTCTGTCGGATACTGGATGTCCTGCGGAGCGCAACTCGCATCCATGACCAGCGTCCCGCTATTGTCAGACGTGTTCTCGACGGAGTCACTTGCTTCTTCCGAAGAAGGATTTCCCGAGTCATCGTTGCCAGCATCAGCGTCATCGTCTTCCGGATGCAACATTGCATCAACGATCCATTGATTGACCTGAGCGATGACGTCCGCCGGAAAGCGCTTCCTGAAGTGCGTCAACAAGGACGCATCGAGGGATAGGTCATACTGGTAGTCCGGGTAACCCAGAAAATACTGAATGTACGGATGCTCGCGGATCATCTCGACGGTGTCTCGATCTGACAGCTGCAACTGCTCTTTCACGATAAGGCAACCGAGTGCCAGTCGAGCGGACTTCGCCTGTTCACCGCGATGGACTTTAAAATTCTTCTTGTACTCGGTTTCCACGCGAACCCAAGGAATAACACCAGCCAGCTTCACCCAGCGATTGGATTCATTCAACGGGAGGCCACCGAATAGATGTGGCTCATCGTGGACGCCGATTTGACGACTGTCATGCTTATACAAATCAAAACTCCATCTTCGACGTGCAAGGGTTTTGACCCTTTTTCGTCATTTTGCTTGCACTATTATAACACAAACACACCTGTAACGCCCTGTTATCAGGCATTTCGGGGTCGTTCAGCAG
>CAZHLQ010000503.1:0-1609 GCA_964533235.1 uncultured Gudongella sp.
ACCCTTTTCATACCTTAGACCGGCAAGAAAATTAAACCTGCCCGCAGGTAGTTTAAACGAGAGGTAAGCAGCACCTATCCCGTTGCTTCCTATATAGCTGTTTCTGTTATCTGTATCTTCAAAAATATAAAGTTTATCATAGGAGTAATTCTCATCCTGAAGTATCTTCTCAACCACATCTCTGTATACAAAATCACTTGGAAGGCCATAGTTGTTAAATCTGTAAAAGAACTGCCTGTTTGAATAATTCCGGGTCTTATATTCTGCGTAGATCCCGGTTTTAAGCTCTGCCGGTGATGGTAGCGATCTGAAAACCGGAATAGTGTAGTTTGCTGCTCCTGCAAAAATATGTTCGTCAAGTTCTGAGAAATCTCTGGTAATCTCATTCTGATCAATTGCCATATGGCCAAAGAACTCATCTCCGTAAATATTATTCTCCTCACGGTTAATGATTCTTCTGTCCGGCTGTTCCATACCGGCAAATGAATAACTTACATTCCAGTCATATTCTCCCCTTCCCAACTTTCCTGAGCCCAAAAACTGTCCTGTATATGTTGTTCTGGATGAGTTAAAGTACTCCTGCTTCTCCTGAATATACATTGCACTTATATTTTGCCACCCCTCCCTGGTTGTGTATCTCGTCTTGTCCAATCTGTTTAAGATGTTTCTGAACTCAATCTTTGTCTCTTTGTCAAGCAGTGTAAGATTAAGCATCACACCAAGCTTATCATCTATACTGTATTGATTGTCTACATAATTATATATGTACTCAGATTTATCACTTACAGAGTTATAAACTCCAAATCTGGCATTAAGCATATCTTCATATGTCTGATATCCGTGAGAGTAGTTTACAGCTGCAACCATTCCCAATGAAAGATCACTGCCAAAAGCCCAGTTTCTGTTCATCATCAGATTAAGTCTCTGATCTGGAAAGGGCTGATGGCTCTTTACTCTCCAATTATTTTTAAACCCATTTTTAGTGATATGAGTAACTTGTTCTGGATCGTTATTATCCATTCTCTCTCCAAAAAGGGGTCTCTTCGTTGGTGCAGATCCATTGAAGAGATGGTCGTTAAACTGTGTTGCAGTATTAAAATTCATACCATAAGAGATTGATAAGTCGTTGACATCAGGCATACTCTTGGTAAGAATCTTTACAAATCCCCCGGAAAAATCAGAGGGAATCTCTGCAGATGGAGATTTAACAATCATGATACTCTCCAGCTGAGAACTGGGAAGCAGGTCAAAGGAGAAAGAGCGAGTATCGGCATCTGTGCTTGGCACTGCCGAGTTGTTAATCCATACATTATTGTATCGGCCTGACAATCCCCTGACAATAATATACCGGTCATTCAGAATTGAGACTCCGGGAATCCTCTTTACAACCTCTGCTGCACTCCTGTCCTGAGATTTAGATATCTGTCTGCCGGATATCCCACTCATCACAACACCGGCACTTCTTGTTGCCTGGACAATTGCAATATCAGAATTCATCCTTTTTGCCGATGTAACAACAGCCTCCTGCAGAAGTGTAGCATTCTCCTCAAGCATTACATCCAAATTATTAATTCCTGAAGAGATCTTTATCTCTTCAATAATTACACTC